>DATHEH010000266.1:0-3339 GCA_035318685.1 Ferruginibacter sp. | reverse complement strand
CCATATTTTTCAGCATACTGGTCAAACTGACCCAGGTTGATCACTTTAAATTCCACCCGGTTATTATTGGTAAACCCACGCTTTGGAATACGGCGCTGGATAGGCATCTGGCCACCTTCGTGCGCCATCTTGCTTTTATAACCTGCCCTGCTCTGGCCGCCCTTATTACCTTTTGTAGATGTACCGCCTTTACCGCTTGCTTCACCGCGGCCTATGCGCTTTTCCTTGTGAGTAGAGCCTTTTGCAGGCTTCAATGTATGTAAGTTCATTTTATATTGATTTTATACTTTCGGGGAATCACCCCTCGCTTAAATGTAAAATGTAGAATGTAGAATGTAAAACGGAATGAATAACTTTTGCATTTTACATTTTGCATTATTATGCTTCCTCAACTTTTACAAGGTGATTTACCTTCGTAACCATTCCCAGAATCTGTGGAGTGGCTTCTACTTCAACAGTAGCATTCATTTTTTTTAACCCCAATGCAATCATCGTACGCTTCTGGCGTTCCGGCCGGTCAATTACGCTTTTTACCTGGGTGACTTTAATCTTTTTCATACTAAATATTTATGATCTATGATGAATGACCTATGATGTGTCTTAGAAATCATACATCATACTTCTGGCATCATACATTTTATTTATCCATTAAAAACTTTCTTCAACGAAATATTCCTTGCTTTAGAAACTGCAATTGGTTCACGCAATGAAGCCAATGCTTTTATGGTTGCTTTAACCACGTTATGCGGATTGGCCGATCCAAGGTTCTTTGCCAGTACGTCCGTAATCCCTGCACTTTCCAATACTGCACGCATGCTGCCCCCTGCAATAACACCTGTTCCATGTGCAGCTGGCTTTATCAATACTTTTGCAGCCCCTTCTTTACTCAGCTGGTCATGTGGAATTGTACCATGCATAACAGGAACCTTAATCAGGTTCTTCTTTGCATCTTCAATTCCCTTAGTGATAGCTTCCTGAACTTCTTTGGCTTTTCCCAAACCATGCCCTACCACACCTGCTTCATTTCCAACCACAACAAGCGCAGAAAAGCTGAATGCACGGCCGCCTTTTGTGGTTTTTACAACACGGTTTATAGCAACAACCTTTTCTTTCAACTCCAGGTCGCCCGCTTTCATTTTATTTACAACGAATTTTGACATTTGCTTTGTTTAATTTATATGTTGAACCGTTGAATCGTTGAATCGTTGAATCGTTGAATAAACAAATCAACAAATAAACAAATCAACATTTTAAAATTCCAATCCTGCTTCACGGGCGCCTTCAGCAACTGCTTTCACACGACCATGATATATATAACCACCACGGTCAAATACAACTTTTTTTATTCCAAGCTCTACTGCTTTTTTTGCAATTGCTTCCCCTACCATTTTACTTTTCTGGATCTTGGGCGCTTTCTGAGCGAGGATATCTTTTTGCCTTGATGATGCAGCAGCAATGGTAGTACCGCTTTTATCATCAATTATCTGTGCATAAATATCCGTATTGCTGCGAAATACGCTTAAACGTGGTGACTCAGAAGTACCGCTGATCTTCTTACGGATACGATAACGTATTTTTTTTCTTGCACTTGATTTATTGTTCATTTTTTTCTATTTAATCCCTGATGCTGCCAGGGAATGGTTGATTTGTTGATTCGTTGATTTGTTGATTGAAGTGTCAATAACATTCGGCCTTATCAATATATAAACACATCAACGCATCAACACTGTATTATTTACCTGCCGACTTACCAGCTTTCCTTCTCAATACCTCACCCGCGAACTTCACACCTTTACCCTTGTATGGTTCTGGCTTACGCAGGCTGCGGATCTTTGCACAAACCTGTCCAAGCAATTGCTTGTCGATACTTTCCAGGGTTATGGTTGGATTCTTTCCTTTTTCCTGTGCAGTTTTAATAGTAAGCTCTTTCGGTATTTCAAAAATGATATTGTGTGAATATCCCAAAGACAGATCGAGTAAATTTCCCTGGTTGGCTGCTTTATAACCAACACCTACCAGTTCCAGTTGCTTGCTATATCCTTCCGTAACACCTTTCACCATATTGCTGATCAGCGAACGATACAAACCATGCATTGCACGGTGACGGATCTGTTCAGTAGGGCGCACAAATTCAACGGAATTATCTTTTACTTCTACTTTAATATCCCTGTCTATTTCCTGCTTCAATTCGCCTTTCGGGCCTTTTACAGTCACCAGGTTTTCCTTGCTCACATTAATGGTTACACCCCCTGGAATCTCAACCGGCTTTTTTCCTATACGACTCATTTTATTATTTTTATATTTTTATTTAATTGCCCGGGCCTGTCAGCTTAGTATAGTCTTAGCTTAATGTACCCGGAATTAAAAACCATTTTAGAATATATTACACAGCACTTCGCCGCCAACATTCTGTGCTTTTGCTTCTTTATCTGTCATAACTCCTTTGGAAGTTGATACGATCGCTACACCCAACCCGTTTTTTACACGTTTGAAATCTTCCGGCTTTGCATATGTACGCAATCCCGGGCGACTAACTCTTTCCAGCTTTTGAATAACAGGAAGCTTTGTTGATGGATCGTATTTCAGGGCTATCTTAATAAGACCCTGCTTACTGTCATCTTCAAATTTGTATTTTAAAATGTAGCCTTTATCATACAGGATCTCGGTGATGCGCTTTTTCAGATTGCTGGCAGGTATCTCAACGATACGGTGATTAGCCATCTGTGCATTCCTGATTCGAGTTAAATAATCTGCTATTGGATCAGTAACCATTGTTGTTTTGTTAATTGATTTAATAATTTTTTACAATGCGATATCCGCGAAAACCTATGCTGGATACTGGTTGCTTGATTCTGGATCAGAGACTTAAACATTAGAGAGCTATCCAGTATCCAGTATCTAGCATCCAGTATCATTTCCAGCTACCAGCTGGCTTTCACCACTCCTGGTATCTTTCCCTGCAATGCCATATCCCTGAACATTATCCTGCTTACTCCAAAATGACGCATATATCCCCTAGGCCTGCCTGTTAACTGGCAACGGTTCTTTAAACGTACCGGTGAGGCATTCTTGGGTAAGAGGTCCAATGCTGCATAATCACCGGCAGCTTTAAGTGCGGCACGCTTTGTTGCATATTTTGCAACGATCTTTTCGCGTTTCCTTTGCCTGGCTTCTACTGATTTTTTTGCCATAATTTATTTTAATGCTTATAATTAATTATTTCTGGATGTTTTTGAAAGGCATTCCAAGTTCTTTAAGCAATTCAAAAGCTTCCTCGTTCGTATTTGCTGTTGTTACAAAAGTTATATCAAGACCTGTGATCTTATTTACTTTATCAAT
>DATHEH010000265.1:0-6742 GCA_035318685.1 Ferruginibacter sp. | reverse complement strand
ATCCTGGAAGAAGGCAGTGTGAACCAGTCAGAAAAAACAGAAAGATAAGTAACGAGTAAATTGATGAGTGCTGCATAAGTAATGAACCTTGTTACCAGTAATAACCAGCCGGTAAGAAATGCAGGAAGACGGCCAAAAGCGGAAAGTGCATAGAGATATGGGCCACCGGTCTTATCAAAACGGCTGCTGACCTCGGCGAAGCAAAGTATGATTATGAAAACGGCAATGGCACAAACCCCGAATGCTGCGATGCTGTACACGCCTGTTTCTTTGAAAGTTTTGGCAGGCAGTCCAAAGATACCCGAACCGATAACGCCATTGATAACGAGGAGTACCATGGCCCATTTACTTATACTTCGGTTTAGCATATGTAAAAGATAATCAAAAAATAAGGATCAGCGACGCTTCATATCAGTTATTCCCTGGTCGGTGTCTCCACCGACCGGTATACTTTTTTATAGGGTGATTTTCTCTTTTTATGATGTCCTTATGACCAGGATCAATTCCTTTGGTCTTGTTACTTTTACATATGTCGCAGGTAAAAAATGAGTACCAGGGTCATCGTAATTCTTATACTGAATTAAATGCAGTTTATTTTTGGACAATAACCATAAAAGAATGGATTCATCTGTTAGAACCAGAGGAGTATAAAATGATAATCATTGAAAGCCTTAACTGGTTATGCAGAAAAGAACTTGTTCGCATTTATGGATATGTGATCATGCCCAATCATATACATTTACTTTGGGAGCAATTGAAAATGAATGGTAAAGAATTTCCAAAGAACAGCTTTGAAAAATTCACAGCACACAAATTTGTTAAAAAAATGGTTGTAGAATGTCCCGATAAATTGCAAAAGTTTAAGGTCGCTGCATGTGATAGAAAATATAACTTTTGGCAAAGAGACCCATTGGCAATCAAGGCATATAACAGAACGATAGCTGCACAAAAAATAGACTACATGCACTTTAATCCACTACAGGAACATTGGGAGCTTTGTAAAGCACCAGAAGAATACAGGTTTTCTTCTGCAAGCTTTTATGAAAATAATATAGATGAATTTGGAATATTAACGCATTATTTGGACGAATTTTAGGAAGGAGGCTGAGAAGAGCCGCACACAATCGATACATGAATTCCGGTCGGTGAGGACACCAACCAGGGGAAAATAAGGATCAGGGGCGCCTTATATCAGTTGCCAGTTTATCGGCAATTACACGGCAAAGCATTTCTTTTCCTTTTGAAGACAGATGTATAGGATCGGCAAATACGCCGGGACATTTACCATAGGCTGCACAAACAAGGTCAAAGTCGATCATGATGATGCTGTCTTTGAGTTGCTCCTCTGCAAGTTTTTTTTCGAGCCTTGTTCTGTATGCCATTACATTATCAAGCTCGCCATTGTTATTAAAGTATGAAGCTGCTATGTTCATATACCTGTTGAAGAAATTCATTTTGCTGTTGGCTTCTTTTATCCCGGCATTGGGCAAGGAAACGATCACCGGTTTAATATTGTAGTGTAACAGCGTTTTGATTATTTGCGTGATATGAAAAGCATAATAATTACTGCCAAGCTGTGAGACGGCGTCATTTATGCCCCCGATCACAATGCAATAACGGGGGTTGCTTTCAATGATGGGTTTTGATGAGTGTTCTTTGTTGCTTTCCCTGAACAGGTTCTGGTAGATCATTTTAGTGGGCACCCCCGGATGTCCGGAAGAAATGATCCTGTTCTCAAAACCTTTTTCTGAAAGTTCCTTGTGTAAAAAGCCATCAAATTGTTGCCCCGCAGCCGAACTGGCACCAATGATGCCAATGGTTAAGCTGGTATCAGCTTTGCTATGTATGGGATAGTATTCAAGGACCTTCGCATGAGAGAATCTATTGATAAGATACCAGGAAAAAAGAATAAGCAAAACCGCGGTTAAGCCAAGTGCAATAGTTCCTTTTTTTATTTTAGCTCGTTTAAACATCTTGGTCAGGTTTACGGCCAGGGATCAATGCAGATCATTTATACTTTGCTTTTGCAGCGCTGACAGAATTTGAGATCATCTTTTCCAAAACCTTAATATCCACATCTTCCAGCTTTTTAATATAGATACAGGCCACAGTTCTTTTATGTTTACCCAATTGCTTAAGCAACTGATCTCTCTTTTCAAAATCCGGGTTAAGGTAGAGCGTTAGTGCTGCTTTCCTGGGCGAGAAACCCACCAAAGGCATATCCCCTTCATGGCCGGTGGCATATTTATAATGGCAACTGCCAAAGCCAATAATGGCCGGCCCCCACATTTTGGGTTTAAATCCTGATTGTTCTTTCATGATCTTAACTAAGGCCAGTGAGTCTTTCCGCTTTTGCTCATCAGGTACGGCATTAATAAAGTCTAATACACTTTCCTTATTTTCTGTTGTCTTTGCTTTATATTTTGCCATACAATGATTTTAGTTGCTCTGCTTACCCGCTTCCTGCTGAACTATTTTTTTTATCAATATAATTTGCCCCAGGTGGTAATGAAGGTGTTCAATGATCCCGTGGATATTCCTGTAATAGTTGCCGTATTTCTTATCGGTAAAGTCTTCCCATAGTTTATGCTCCGGCAACTGCTCAACCAGTGCCGCAAACTTTTCGGCTTCTGTAAAGGTCTTGTTCACCAGGTTTTCCCATTCTTCCTGTGAACGAATTGGTGCAGGATCAAAACTATATTTATCACTTGCCTGCAGCGGTTGTCCCTCAAAAACTTTTAAGACCGCACTCACATAATAGTTTGTATGGTAAACAAGGGTGGCAATGGTATTAAAGGAATAAACCTTTGTTGTAGCCTGTTGCCAGGTTATATCCGACAGGTTATCCTTAAGGTTGGAGGTGGCCCAGTTTCCCCCGAAGTGGACGTCTCTAAAGTGTTTTGCTATTTGCGACGTTAATTGCATAGCTGTTTATTATTAGCATTTTTACTTCTGATCCAGGAACCACTTCACGAGATCTTTTGATTCTGCAATACTCCAGGAATGCGGATGACGTGTGCCTGCCGGCTTCCTGTAACCTTTGTTAACGGTAGTGATCAGCTCAATTTTTTTATTTCCTAATCTTTTTAATTCATTAGTAATGGCCGCAAAGTCAAAAGCATTCATAAGTGAATAGTCGACGCCCTCGTTGAGCCACCAATGCACATCGGGTTCAGTATATAAACGAATGGGTAAATTGACGAGTGGCCTGATGGCATATTGCGTGGTATCACTAAAGGAATAGGCCGACATCCGGTGATAACTCACCAGGTTATCTGAAGGCGTTCCGCCAAACTCTTTTCTGGAACGCTTCAGTATATAATTACTTTCTGCCAGCATATCCTCTGAACTGCCCGGAAGTTTTACTTCCCGTAGCATATTATTATATAATCTTTCGAAGTCAAGAGGTGAATCGATCGCAAAAACAGCAGCAGGTTTAACAGGATAGTTATTGCGCAATGCCAGCTCTGCATATTTTAATGCGCAGGTGCCGCCAATGGAAAAGCCGCCTAAATAAAAATCCAGGCCTTCAAGTTTGTTCTTTGTTGAAACATCTTGAAGCATTTCCAGCAATGAAGCCTGTGTTGTGCTGTCAATGCCAAAGGAGGATATACCCGTTTTGAAAGTAGGGATGATGGTGAGAATGCCCTGTTGTGCTGCATACGCAGGCAGGTCTGTTTGAACCAAAACATCTTTGGCTTTCTGAAACATCCCGGGGATGAAAAATGCATAGCCTTTCCACGGGAGTTTAGGAGGATAGACAATGATGTATAAATTTGATATGCTGTCTTTTGGATTTAAATACACGGTCTCAACTTTCTGTGCAATTGAGCATTTAAAAATAAAAATTAAAACCAGTGAGAAACACAATTTGATCATGATGTTGATGTTTTTATCGTGACATTTTTTACCCGGCTACAAATTGTTGCATTGAGCAAGAAGATAAGTATGCCTTTGATCAGCCCGGATTTTACCTGCATGGTATCTATTTAAGAAGTTGGAAAATTATACGGTACGGGGGTGAAAATGCTGCTGTTAAAGAAACGAATTTTTCCGGTAAAAACAAAGTGTGATCAACTCGTGTTTAGTCGCAGTTTGAGCCTTGGGGAAAAAACTATTTTAGTAACTGGTAGATGGTTATGACAATAATTATACCTAAAATGGATGTGTAAATGGATTTATTATATTTTGCGAGCCAATCAGGAAGATAGATGTCAAAATTTGCTTTAGTAGAATCAGAATATTTTCTTGCAATGATCGTTAACGGGCAGAAGAATTTAAAAACAAGTAGTATGATCCCTTCCAGGACAAATAACCCGTAACCTATCCATAGCCAGATGTCTATTTTATTTATAATTACGGCATAGAGCATATAGAAGATTACAAAATTGAAAAACAGCCACACGCCCGTGTGAATAATCTTTATAACAGCCAATTTTGTCCGGGCTTTCATAATTGCAGTTTATTAAAGGACATACCATATTTCTGTTTCATACCCCGGGTACAAACAGAGATTTTTTATTTTAATATTTTTCTCTCGTCTACAAGTTTGTAATCTGCCGGCAGTTTCTTAACGGTCTCCATTCTGGCTGCGTCTTTAAAAATTACTTTGTCAGCCTGGCCGATATACGCTATGATGAAGTCGTATTCCGCAAAGGTCCGGTCTTTTCTCCCTGACATCGTAAAGTCCGACTTTCCATTGGTCCTGTATCTAACTGGCTTGCCGGCTTTCAGCTGGGCTATCTTATGATCATTACGTTCGGGTATGCCCATTTCCAACACATGACCTGTATAGTTAAGGGAGAGGATGAAACTACCCGGCTGTTCTTTTTCAAGCCTTAAGATCCCTAAGTTTATAGATGCTGCGAGTTTGTAAAAGCAAATTATCTCATCGTTCACATAGAGCATGTGTTTTTTATTGGTATCCATATGCCACCTGGGTTTCCTTGTATATTGCCGGGAGGTTTCAGCACTGAAGGGTTCAAAGCCTTTAATATCCTGGATGATGACGATCCTGGCATCTTCGATGCCGGGTGCAGGATCAGCCGTATCCGGTAAATATAAAGTATGGTCTTTTAAATAACCATTGCGGGATGTCAAACTATCTTCCCACTGGTTGAGCAGTTTAGCTGTTTCGTAGTTATCTTTTTTATACCTTTCTTCTGATTTGAATATTTGAATTACGTCGATCATTTGATCGGGAAGATAATAACAATTGCCGGCTATTTAATTAAGAAAATCCTGCCTGGTTAAAATACAATGGCAAGGTGGAAAAAATTACCGGCATGTACTGTCTCAACCTCATCAAAGATGATTAAATTTAGATAAATATTCTGTTTATGAACAGCAGCCAATCATACTCCAGGCGTTTTTTTCTTAAAGCCTCCTCCGTGCTTTCGGCATTTGCCCTCATTCCTGTCAAAGCAAGATCTTTCTATGAGGAAGTAAAGAAGTTTATTATTCCCAATAAAGAAGTAATACCACTAACGGTAACGATCAACAAAAAAGCATACAAGCTGAATGCTGATTCACGCACCACCTTACTTGACCTGCTGAGGGAAAACCTTCACCTTACCGGTACAAAAAAAGGTTGTGATCATGGCCAGTGCGGCGCATGCACGGTTCACGTGGATGGGCAAAGGGTATTAAGTTGCCTGACCCTGGCCGCAATGGTTCCGGGCAGGAATGTAACAACCATCGAGGGCCTTGCAGATGGCGATAAACTCCATCCCATGCAACAGGCGTTCATAGAATGCGATGGATTTCAATGCGGTTATTGCACGCCCGGCCAGATCATGTCGGCAGTAGCCTGCGTTCAGGAAGGACATACCGGTTCGGTTGCTGAAATAAAGGAATTCATGAGCGGGAATCTTTGCCGCTGCGGTGCCTATAACGGAATTGTTGAATCCATTCAAAAACTAACAAAATGAGACCATTTGTTTTTGTAAGACCATCGAATGCAAGCCAGGCATTGACCAGGAAAAATAATTCAACCCAATTCATTGCGGGAGGCACCAATTTGCTTGACCTGATGAAGAAGGATATTACACAACCGGACACGGTATTGGACATAACTTCTGTTTCTTCCAATACCGTACGATCAACCGGTAAGGGGATCAGTATTGGCGCTATGGTGCGAAACAGCGCTGCGGCCACACACGCAGACATTATATCAAGATTTCCATTGGTTGCCAAAGCCATTCTTGCCGGGGCATCACCGCAAATACGGAATATGGCATCAACGGGCGGCAATTTATTGCAACGTACCCGCTGCCCTTATTTTTACGACATCACACTTCCCTGCAATAAAAGAAAACCCGGTAGTGGCTGCAGTGCGTTTAACGGAAGCAACCGCATGAGTGCGATCGTTGGCTGGAGCGAACAATGTGTTGCAGTGCATCCTTCAGATCTTTGTGTCGCGTTGGCTGCACTTGATGCATCCGTTGTAGTTACCGGTAAGGATCAAAAAAACACGGTCATCCCTTTTAAAGATTTTCATCGCCTGCCGGGCACCAGTCCTGAAAGGGATAATAATTTACCCGCAAATGCAATGATACAGTCCGTGGAAATTCCTGACAATCCTTTTTTTAAGAACTATGCTTACCTCAAATTAAGGGATCGCGATTCCTATGCCTTTGCGCTGGTATCGGTAGCTGCGGCACTCCAGCTTAATAATAACAGGATCGTGGAGGCAAGACTGGCATCGGGTGGTGTGGCACATAAGCCATGGCGTTGGTATGCT
>DATHEH010000264.1:0-12184 GCA_035318685.1 Ferruginibacter sp. | reverse complement strand
ATAATGGTATCATTGAGAACTATGCCCAACTAAAAAAAGAACTCACTAATAAGGGGTATGTTTTTACGAGCGAAACAGACACGGAGGTATTATTGAATTTTATAGAAGACATCAAAAAGAATAACCAGTGCGACCTTGAAGAAGCCGTAAGGGTTGCATTAAAAAGGGTTACAGGCGCCTATGTTATTTTATTGCTGGATTCTGATAACCCCGATACGATCATTGCCGCCAGGAAAGGAAGTCCGTTGGTAATTGGCGTAGGAAAAGGTGAACATTTTTTAGGCTCTGATGCTTCTCCCATGCTGGAGTATACAAAAGAAGTTGTGTATGTAAACGATTATGAACTTGCCATAGTAAGGCCCAATGAACTGATCTTAAAAAATCTTGGCAATGAAAAGATCACCCCCTTTATTACCAAGCTTGATATGGAACTTGCCGCGATTGAAAAAGGCGGTTATGATCATTTCATGTTAAAGGAGATCTTTGAACAGCCCAGTACCATCCATGATTGTTTGAGGGGAAGACTGGATGCCTCAGCAGGAACAATAACCATGAGTGGCGTTGAAAATAATATGGCGCACTTTAAAAAGGCCAACCGCATCATCATTGTTGCCTGCGGCACAAGCTGGCACGCAGCATTGCTTGCCGAATACATCATTGAAGAACTTTGCCGTATCCCGGTAGAAGTGGAATATGCTTCTGAGTTCCGATACCGCAACCCCATCATCAATAAAGGAGATATCATCATTGCCATATCGCAAAGCGGTGAGACCGCGGATACATTGGTTGCTATTGAAAGGGCGAAAGAAAATGGTGCTATCATATTCGGTATTGTTAACGTAGTAGGCTCTTCTATTGCCCGCATAAGTAATGGCGGCGCTTATACCCACGCCGGACCGGAAATTGGCGTGGCTTCCACAAAGGCATTCACCGGACAGCTGGCCGTGCTTACGATGATGGCTTTAAAAATTGCCAAAGAAAAAGGAACGATCAGTGATGAGCGTTACAACAACTTATTGTTTGAACTGGAAGCCGTACCCGAAAAAGTAGCGGCCATATTAAAAAATGCAGAAGGCATTAAAACCATCGCTGAAAAATATAAAAAGGCTGCAGACGCATTGTTCCTTGGAAGAGGCTATAACTTCCCGATCGCACTGGAAGGCGCATTAAAACTTAAAGAGATCTCTTACATACATGCCGAGGGCTACCCTGCTGCTGAAATGAAACATGGCCCCATCGCTTTGGTGGATAAAAACTTACCCGTTGTATTCATAGCCACAAAGGATTCTTACCACGAAAAGATCGTAAGCAATATCCAGGAAATAAAAGCCCGTAAGGGCCAGGTAATTGCTATCATCACCGAGGGAGATGAAATAATACCGGGTATGGCAGATGATGTGTTCTTTGTGCCCGCGGCCGATGAGATCATTGCGCCGATGTTAAGTACCATCCCATTGCAATTGTTAAGTTACTATGTAGGTATATCAAAAGGAGTAGATGTAGATAAGCCGAGGAATTTAGCCAAATCTGTTACGGTAGAATAAAATTTTCGCTTTTTGTTTGTAGTTTGTGGTTGGTAGTTTTAAGCGTAGACAATGTGGAACAACAAAACTACAAACCACAAACCATAAACCTTCCATGAACATCATCCAAAAACACCCGGTCAATAACCTCGGCTACAATTTTGTAGATAAAAAATATATCCCTAAAGGAAAGGACGAATACCACCTGCGTAATTTACAGAACCGGAATGGAATTGAATACCGCAAATTAACTGCGCAGGAAATAGAAGCCCTCATTCATAACCGCAATACATCTGATGACTGGAACAAGATATTTGTTTCCAAACAATTCAATCCTGAACTTGTCCGCAACTGTAAATTCCATGGCCTCATCCGCATTGGCAAGCTGGAGCCCTTTTACCTTGAGTTTCATAACCTGAGAATGGCCGTGGGCCTTTACAACAGCACGATCATCAGTTGCGACCTGGGCAATAATATCTGCATCGACAACGTGGATTACCTGAGCCATTATATCATTGGTAATGATGTAATGATCGTTAATGTGAATGAACTGGCTACAACTGACTATTCAAAGTTCGGGAACGGGATATTAAAGGACGGTGAAGATGAAAAGACGAGGGTATGGATGGAATTGTGTAATGAGAACGGTGGCAGAAGTGTGATCCCCTTCAACGGCATGTTACCCGGCGATGCCTGGCTATGGAGCAAGTACCGCAATGATGAAGAACTGCTCAATAAATTCAAAGAATTTACCGAAAAGCGTTTTGATAAACAGCGGGGTTATTATGGAAAGATCGGTGACAGAACGGTAATTAAAAACTGTAAGATCATTAAAGATGTTTGGGTAGGCTGCGATGCTTATTTCAAAGGCGCCAATAAATTAAAGAACCTTACCGTAAACAGTGACGAAAAAAGAAAATCACAGATCGGTGAAGGCTGCGAGATAGTAAATGGTATTGTTGGTTACGGGTGCAGGATATTTTACGGCGTTAAAGCAGTGCGGTTCATTATGGCATCACACTCCCAATTGAAATATGGCGCCAGGCTTATTAATTCTTACCTCGGCAACAATTCCACCATTTCCTGCTGCGAAGTGCTGAACTCACTCATCTTCCCTGCACATGAGCAGCACCATAATAATTCTTTTTTGTGCGCTGCTGTTGTAATGGGACAAAGTAATATGGCAGCAGGTGCTACCATCGGCAGCAACCACAACAGCCGCGCCGCAGACGGTGAAATAGTGGCCGGACGTGGATTCTGGCCAGGCCTTTGTGTGAGCTTAAAACACAATTCAAATTTTGCTTCTTTTACCATCATTGCCAAAGGAGATTTTCCAGCGGAATTAAATATACCCATACCCTTCAGTTTACTGAGCAATGATGTGGCACATGATAAACTGGTAGTTGTACCCGGGTATTGGTTCATGTACAACATGTATGCACTTGCCCGCAATGCCTGGAAATATGTTGACCGTGATAAAAGAACGGAAAAAATACAGCGCATTGAATATGATTTCCTGGCACCTGATACCATCAATGAATTATTTGATTCATTAAAGATCCTGGAAAAATTAAAGCCGGATGCAAAAGGCACCGCAGAAATAACCGGTTGGGAAAATACCTCCCGGAAAACGGAGCTGCAGAAAGTTCCACAGGCTATAAAAGTATTCAGGGAACTTATAGGTTATTACGGAACAATGGAATTATTAAAACATGCCTGGGAAAATAAGATCCCGGATTTTGAAGCCATGAAAAAATCGCTTTCAGCGAAGATCCAGCGAAGCGAATGGCTTAATATCGGCGGCCAGCTGATCCAAAGGTCAGAAGTGGAAAAATTAAGGCGTAATGTAAGATCCGGTAAAACAAAAAGCTGGGATGAGATGCATGGCTTTTACCGCCAGCAGGGCATCGCTTATACTACCGACAAATTAAACCACGGGTATACATCCCTGCTGGAAATATTGAACATCACGCCCAAGCAGTTCACCCCCGCCCTCTTCAGGAAAATATTGCAACAGGCACTTGACAGCAAGGCATGGATGTGCAAAGGCATATATGAATCCCGGGCAAAGGATTACAGCAACCCTTATAAAAAAATGGTTTATGATTCTACCGCGGAAATGGATAAAGTAATGGGAAAGCTGGAGGATAATAATTTTATACAACAGCAACTGGGTGAACTGGAAGACATGAAAAAACAGGTGAAGGCTATCATTAAGAAAATGAAATTATAATATTAACAAAGCTTCCGTAAACGCTGTAAACCGCTTCCCTATCTTTACCCTTCAATTTTTCAACGTGAAAAAACTTTTTTTTATTTTTCTTATCACCGATTTTATAATGCCTGCAAAAAGCCAAACGGTGGCGCAGATAAAAAAGATACTCGACACCACCAGTGACCCTATTGGCTTTGTAAAGTACGTGCTGAAGAAAAAATACTTTATTGATACAGTATCTGTCTTAAGTACTGCGCAATTTTTAGGAAAAGCCGATAGCCTTGCCTACCATGGAAAAACAGGTAAAGTGTATGGCCCTTTCAAAAAAGAAAATATACTCGTTAAGATCCTCGTAAAAGCGCCAAATACTTTTTACCATATCAGGCATATTGTATTAGACACTTCAGTTTTCACGCCTGGTTTTGCCGGCTCACTTGCGGATAGTATCATTCATAAGATAAGATCCGGTGCAAGCACTTTTGCCGCACAGGCGGGTATTTACAGCGCTGATCCCGCGTCGGCTATAAAAGGTGGTGACCTGGGCTGGTTTGTAAAAGGCGTAATGTTACCGCAGCTCGACAAAGAATTATCCAAACGTAAGAAAGGAGATCTTTTTAAAGTATGGTCCGAAGCAGGCTTGCACATTGTAAGCATTGCCGATAATCCAAAGGAAGATACAGGCTTTGCCCTGCTGTTGAGGGTGATACTTTAATTATTTATGACTTATCAGCCATTCCACTGCAAGTTCGTATCCCTTTAAGCCAAGTCCGCTGATAACACCTTTGGCCTTTGCAGAAACATGAGACAATTTTCTGAATTCCTCTCTTCCGAAAATGTTGGAGATATGTACTTCAATAACGGGAGTAGTAATGGCTGCAACGGCATCCCCGATTGCAATAGAAGTATGTGTATAGCCCCCGGGGTTGAGGATGATCCCGCTGAAGTCAAAACCTACACGTTGTATCTCGTTCACAAGTTCACCTTCCACGTTACTTTGAAAATAAGATATTTTGACGTTGGCATATTTTGCCTGTAAGTCTTTCAGATAAGACTCAAATGAATCGCCGCCATAGATATCTGTTTCTCTTTTGCCCAGCAGGTTAAGGTTAGGTCCGTTGATGATCGCTATTTTCATACCCCAAACCCCTAAAGGGACTTTTAAAGTTTACTAATAATTGTACGTTGCAAAATAGCAAAGAGTTTTGACTATTGAACTCCAAAATTCTCCCTTTAGGGGGCGGAGGAGGTGTTCATCATTCCGATAAACTCATCAAACAGGTACCTGCTGTCATGCGGGCCCGGGGTAGCTTCGGGATGGTACTGAACAGAAAATGCCGGTTTGTTTTTTATGCGGAGGCCTTCAATACTGTCATCGTTCAGGTTAACGTGTGTTACTTCAATATTCTTATTTGCCTTTACTGCTTTGGGGTCAACGCCAAAACCATGGTTTTGCGTAGTGATCTCTGATTTACCGCTGATGACATTTTTTACCGGGTGGTTCAATCCACGGTGGCCATGATGCATTTTAAAAGTAGGAATGTCATTGGCAAGCGCCAGTAACTGTTGTCCGAGGCAAATGCCGAATAAGGGTTTATTGGCTGCCAGTATCTGCTTTATTGTTGTTACCGCATAATCCATCGGGGCAGGATCGCCGGGTCCGTTGCTTATGAAATAACCGTGCGGCTTGAACTTCTCCAGTTCTTCAAAACTTGTTTTGGCATTATATACCTGTACATAGGCTCCCCTTTCAACCAGGCAGTTCAATATATTCTTCTTTATTCCAAAATCCAGGACGGCGACACGAAGCTTACTTTTTTCATCTCCCACAAAATAACTTTCTTTGGTACTGACTGCTGAAGCTAGTTCCAGTCCATCCATTGACGGCACTTTCTTTAATTGTTTTTTTAAATCTTCCACATCCGTTGTTTCGGAAGATATGATGCAGTTCATGGCACCCTGTGTGCGGATATGAGCGACAAGGGCCCGTGTATCGATACCATCAATGGCTACCACCTGCTGTGCTTCAAAATACTCCTGTAAGGAAGCATCCGCCATAAAACGGCTGTACTTCTCTTCGAGGTTGCGGCCGATCACAGCTTTTACTTTTACGCTGTCGCTTTCCACGTCTGCCGCTTTTACACCGTAGTTACCAATATGAACGCTGTTCATGATGAGTACCTGGCCATAATAACTGGGATCGGTAAAAACCTCCTGGTAACCGGTCATGCCGGTATTAAAGCAGATCTCACCGGTGGAAGTTCCTTTTTTTCCAAAAGCGGTGCCGTTAAAAACTGTTCCGTCTTCTAAAATTAATATCGCAGGTTGATTACTTGAAAGAGGCATCGTAACAAGGGTTTTGCAAAGAAAAGGATATATTGTAGTAACGAAAAAAATATTTTCCTACTTTTTTTCAATTTACCCGGAATCCATAAATTCCATACCCATCAATATTATTCTGTTGGACTGAAGCAAAAAAGTCTGCATTACTTGTATTGAAATAGGTGGCATAATAATAAGCCAACATATTCCAGTGCTTTTCTACCAGGGCAAAATTAACCTTCAATCCTATTGGACTATTCGAATTGTTGATCATTAACTTTCCGGGTTGTGCAACAATTGAAAAAGTATATACACCTTTTACAGGAGGAATAATATTTATTGTTGCAGTAAATGGTTTATTTTTTGATAAATATACAGCAGCACTATTAGAGGATTGCGATCCTTCAGTAATTATCACCGAATTCCTGTCTGTATTGAGCTTAACTCCCCTTTTTAAGACAGTATCCAAAAGAATAATGTCAAACATATACTGACCTTCCTCTAATGAATTTACAAATACAGTTCTTTTTGACGTGTTTAAATTATCGGGTAAGGTTAATTTGAATTTTAATGTATCCCCTAAATGGATCGTTTCTGAAGAATCATTTAAAATGAGGTTTAGTTTTACAAATTCCTTTTCCAACAGGTCCCGTTCTGGTTCACAACTATTAAAAAACAGCAGAGGCAACAGTAAGGATACAAAAAGCAGTTTCATAATTAAAGTAACTTATAAAAAGCTGAACCCGCAAATATGTTTTGCAAAATATAAAGACCCGGGATTTACCTATATGATACCTGATAGGGAAGATTACAGCAACATGAGATGCATAAAAAAGCCCCGATAAATCGGGGCTAGTATAATAACAGTTGGTTTTGGACTAAGCTTCAGTTTTCTCTTCCGCGGTATCTGTTGTTGTTTCTTCAGTTTTTGCATCAGTTTTCTTCTTAGTTCCTCCTGCACGGCGTGTCTTCTTAGCTGGCTCTGCAGCAGATTTAGCCGTCCCTTTACCATATATCTCGTTAAAATCAACCAGTTCGATCATTGCAATTTCAGCATTATCACCTGTTCTTGCACCCAGTTTTATGATACGGGTATAACCGCCGGGGCGACCCGCCACCTTTGGCGCAACTACTGTGAATAATTCCTTTACCGCATTTTTATCATTAAGGTAACTGAACACAATACGGTGATTGTGCATGATGGTTTCCTTGCTGGCAGTATTCTTTGTTTTTGTTATCAATGGCTCAATGTATGTACGCAAAGCCTTTGCTTTAGCCAATGTTGTAGTGATCCTTTTGTAAGTGATCAGCTGGCAGCCTAAGTTCATTAAAAGCGCCTTCCTGTGGGAAGCCGTTCTGCTTAGGTTGTTGTTCTTGTTTCCGTGACGCATGACGTTTTAATTTTAATTTCGCTTACACCGTGTCAGGAATTGTAAGCTACTTCTGTTATAAAAGCTCCGGTTCTCCACCGCGGCGGAGCGGAGGGGGTTTACTCATCATCCAATTTCAGCTTGCTCAGGTCCATTCCAAAGCTCAATCCTCTTTCATGCAATACCTGTTCGATCTCGCTCAAAGATTTCTGGCCAAAGTTCCTGAACTTCATCAGGTCTTCCTGCTCATACTGTACCAGCTCGCTCAGTGAATTGATCTTTGCTGCTTTTAAGCAATTGAATGCCCGTACAGAAAGATCAAGGTCTTCCAGTGGTGTCTTCAATACTTTGCGTAACTGCAATGTTTGTTCATCAACCAGGTCTTCTTTCTTATCTTCTTTTGTATCGAAAGTGATGTTCTCGTCAGTGATGATCATCAGGTGCTGAATCAGGATACGGCTGGCCTGCTTCACCGCTTCTTCGGGGTGAATGGTACCATCAGTAACCACATCGATGATCAGCTTTTCAAAATCGGTGCGTTGTTCAACACGGGTATTCTCAATAGCGTATTTTACATTCTTTATAGGAGTATAAATTGCATCTACCGGAATATAGCCGAAGTGAGAGTTCTTTTCTTTATTTTCTTCAGCAGGAACATAACCGCGGCCTTTGCCAATAGTTATTTCAATGTCCAGCTTTGCGCTGCTGTCCATAGTGCAGATGAGCATATCTGGATTCATCACTTCAAATGAAGGAGAAGCCTCACCGATCATCCCTGCAGTGAATTCCGCTTTATTTTTAATGGAAAGCGTAACCTTTTCCAGGTTAGCTTCATGTTCTACTTTCTTTTTGATACGAACCTGCTTAAGGTTCAGGATTATTTCTGTTACGTCTTCAGTGATACCTTTTAAGGTTGCAAACTCATGATCGGCGCCAGCTATATTGATACCAATGATGGCATAACCTTCCAAAGAGTTAAGTAAAACCCTGCGGAGTGAATTACCAATTGTTACACCATAACCTGGTTCCAGCGGACGGAATTCGAATTGAGCTTCAAACTCGGTTGCTTTCTGAAGAACGATCTTATCGGGTTTAACAAAATTTAAAATGCCCATTTGTATTTTGTTGTTTTATTTTATTGATTTATGATACCGGGCCCGCCTCAGCGGGTATGCTGTTAATGTTACTTACTGTACAATTCCACGATCAGTTGCTCCTTGATATTCTCAGGAACGCTTTCTCTTTCAGGATAGGTGATAAATGTCCCCTTTGTATCAGCTTCGCTCCACTCGATCCAGTTGAACTTGGCATTCTTGCCGCGTAAATTACCGGTGATAGCAGCATTTGCAGCGCTCTTATTCTTTAAGCTGATCACATCACCCGGTACACAACTGTAAGAAGGGATGTTCAGCACTTCCCCATTAACGGTGATGTGCTTGTGCGATACCAGCTGGCGTGCAGCCTGGCGGCTTGGTGCAATACCCATGCGGAAAACGGTATTATCCAAACGGGCTTCCAATAATTTGATAAGGTTCTCACCGGTAACACCTTTACGGCGTGCGGCTTCATCAAATGTTTTGCGGAATTGTTTTTCCAGCAATCCATAAGTGTACTTGGCTTTTTGCTTTTCCCTTAATTGCAAAGCGTATTCACCTAAAGTTTTACGCTTGCGGGTAGCGCCGTGCATACCTGGAGGGTTACTGTTCTTTGTTAACCATTTACCATTACCGGTAATGGGCTCTCCGAAGATCCTGGAGATTTTTGTTTTTGGGCCTGTGTAACGTGCCATAATTTGAATGTTGGTCTTTTAGTGACGATGCATCATTATAAAGACCATTTAAAATGAATGATACACCCGTTATTAAAAATTGATCCCGGAACCCTGATACCTGTTGCTGGTTCATATCCAGTACACGGCATCTTGTATCCAGCATCCTGTATTAAACTCTTCTTTTCTTTGGAGGACGGCAACCATTGTGTGGCAAAGGTGTCACGTCTTTGATCATAGCGATCTCGATACCATTTTGTGACAAAGAGCGGATAGCGCCTTCACGGCCTGAACCCGGACCTTTCACATATAAATCTACCCTTTTTAACCCTGCATCCAAAGCTGTTTTAGCAGCGTCAGCGGCAGCCATTTGCGCAGCATATGGCGTGTTCTTCTTAGAACCCTTAAAACCCATTTTACCGGCACTGCTCCAGCTTATCACCTGGCCCTGCTTATTGGTTAAACTGATAATGATATTGTTGAAACTTGCTGTAACGTGTGCATCACCGTAGCTGTCAACTTTTACTACTCTTTTTTTTGCGGCTGCTTTTGTTCCGCCTTGTGCTTTTGCCATAATTTGATCTGATAGGTAATCTTTAAGTTTTTCCCGATATTTATCGGGACTGAATCAACCCTCCTGCCGGCTTATTAAGCGATCTGGTGCTGATTCAAAAAATACAAGCCTGTTAATTATTTCTTAGCTACTTTCTTCTTACCCGCAACTGTCTTACGCTTACCTTTCCTTGTACGGCTGTTGGTACGTGTACGTTGTCCGCGAACGGGCAAACCTTTACGGTGACGTAACCCACGGTAACAGGCGATATCCAGCAAACGCTTGATGTTCATCTGTGTCTCACTGCGTAAAGCACCTTCGGTCTTGAATTCGTTATTGATAACATTACGGATGGCAGTTTGCTCATCATCATTCCACTGGTTAACCTTTTTACTCAGGTCAATACCAGCTTTAGTTAAAATGTACTGGGCAGTAGAACGTCCAATACCGTAAATGTAGGTAAGGCCAACTTCGCCTCTTTTATTTTTTGGTAAATCTATACCGGCAATACGAGCCATAATATGAATTAAAATTAAAAATTAAGAATTGAGTATTATCCCTGCTTTTGCTTAAAGCGTGGATTTTTTTTGTTGATCACATACAGTCTTCCTTTCCTTCTCACGATCTTGCAATCTGCGCTGCGTTTTTTGATAGAAGCTCTAACCTTCATTTTGCTTGTTTTACTTATTACTTAATAACTTATTACTTACTTGTACCTGAATATTATCCTGCCCCTCGTTAGGTCATAAGGACTCATTTCCACCCCTACTTTATCCCCTGGCAAAATGCGGATATAATGCATCCTCATTTTTCCAGATATTGTGGCCAGTATCTCGTGGCCGTTTTCCAATTTCACCTTGAACATAGCATTGCTGAGGGCCTCAACTATTGTTCCATCCTGTTTAATAAGTGCCTGTTTAGCCATAAATTTGGGAGCGCAAAGATAGGATGATTTATTTAATTAACAGCAAAAAACACTTCTAATTACCAACAAAACAGCAGTTTTTCCACATAAAAAATGGGATTCAGGCTTTTTTTGCCTCTTTAGGGGAAAAAAAGGCGGGGATCCTCCCTAATCCGGTTACATTAAATGAAAAAAGCCTCAACCAAAGAGTTGAGACTTTTTTATGAGCTTATCAATAAGTTTAATCGAAAGATCCGTCGTTCAGGTGCACCTTGGTCATATCATAAAAATGATTTTGCAGGGTGTGAACGCTTATGGGGTGCAATATATGCCTGTGCTCATCCCTGTACCATACCTCGAATTTTGAAAAATCATTGCTGGCAGGTAGCATCATCCTGAAGGCACCCTTCATGTATTTAACCGTGCCGTCATCATTTTCCTGCTTATGGAATTTCAATTTCATCAACTGCTCATCATCCAAAGGAATAGCACTGAGCTGTTCTGTTTCGTACCAGAAATCCTGGGCCCCGGTATTGACACAAACCTGTTTGGCACCTGTATTCAGGTTTGTTACCTCTCCCTGCTTTTTATCCCCATCGTTATCTGCTATTAAGTAATCACCAATTTTTATTTCCTGGAATTTTATCATAGCGTTCTTTTTTTAGTAAAAGCAATATAATAATTTTTTGGCAAAGAGATCATTTGCAAAGAGGTAAAAAGAGAAAAAGAGATTGACCATTCTTTGCGCTCATTTTCTCTTTTATGCTCTTATCTTAGCCTGATTCTTTATTCTTTTTTGACCTACTCTGCCCAACTCATCACATAACCTTCATTCTCTATTTCCAAAGCTTCTGCAGTTAATTGGAGGGGGTGAAAAGTATCTACCATCACAGCTAATTCGTTTGTTTGCTTTGCGCCGATGCTTTTCTTTACTGCCCCGGGATGCGGACCGTGAGGAATACCAGCCGGGTGTAGTGTTATCATACCCCTTGTTACGTGCTTGCGGCTCATAAAATCCCCATCTACGTAATATAGTACTTCATCACTGTCAATATTGCTGTGGTTATAAGGGGCCGGTATCGCCTGCGGGTGATAATCGAATAACCTCGGGCAAAAAGAGCACACTACAAAATTATTGGCCTCGAAGGTTTGATGAACAGGCGGCGGCTGGTGCACCCTGCCAGTGATCGGTTCAAAGTCATGAATAGAAAAAGCAAAGGGATAACAACATCCGTCCCAACCTACCACATCAAACGGATGATGGGCATAGTGCAGCCCATAAAGTATACCTTTCTTCTTCGTCTGTATAAGAAAATCTCCTGCTTCATCAAATGTCTGCAGATTTGAAGGCTGCCTTATATCCCTTTCACAATAAGGGGAATGTTCCAGCAGTTGCCCCAGCTTGCTCACATATTTTTTTGGATAGCGTATCGGGCTGAATGATTCTACAATGAATAAACGGTTCTCTGCTGTAGCAAATCCGATCTGGTAGATCGTTCCGCGTGGAATAACCAGGTAATCGCCATAGGCAA
>DATHEH010000263.1:0-3926 GCA_035318685.1 Ferruginibacter sp. | reverse complement strand
GGGGATTTTCCTGTTAGTAACCGGCAGCTGGCTATGTACCTGGGCGTATCGCAAAGTATGATGCATATGTCTGAACGGGATGGCTCCCGCAGTCTCACGACAGAGCAGTCCGCAAAACTAACGGAACTGATGATGGCTTACCGGTCTGCTCAAAAAACGGGAAAGGCGCAAAAAGCCCTTTTTGATACAAGCACCCGCTATGAAAAAGATATTAAGCTAATGATTAACAGGCTTAAGACAGATGCGGTCTTTTTCAGCCAAAAGGCCAGGATGCTGCAGAAAAAACTGGATGAAATGTCTGGGAAACATAACGAAGGCCTGCACTGGCTGTCGACTGTTGAAACTATGCTGGAAAACTACAGCGGCAGCAAACGGGAAGGCAGTTATAAATGGCTGGACCTTCAGCAGGCCCTGGTAACAAAAAGACTATTGGATACCGGGATCGTCGCCCGGGCTAAACTGAAAATGGAAATAGCGCTGGCAAAGGCAAGGGCGGCGGAAAGCAGGCTGTTAAGCAGGGAATTGAAATAAGTTGCAAGGGCCACATTTGTTCATATGCTTCTCCCTTGCGGCTTGGCTTCCTTAATTATCACAGACTTTATTATATTGTACCAATGAAATCCCTGTCAATACTCGCCATAACATTTTTATTCAGCAGTCATTCCTTTTCCCAATCACTGGAAGGAGAGTGGAAGGGTAGTTTTAAAGGTGAGGAATACTTTTATGATTTGTCCACCCCGTTTGGCCTGCACATTTCTTTAAACAAAGACAGTACCTACAAAATTTATAGTTATTCCCTTTTCAGGGGAACTGATGTAACCGTGGTTTCAAAAGTAGCCTGCAGGATCATCGGCGCTGATTCCATTTATTTGGAAGAGACCAAACAGGTAAAACCAAAAAAAGAACAGGGTTGCCCGCAAAAGTTCTTCCTTGCGATAAAAAATAAAAATGGTAAAATGGTTTTGGAGGGCAACTGGGCTATGCGGGACAAGTCCTGCGGGAATGAGACAGGGACGGTTTTACTTACAAAACAATAAGCGGGATCTTACCATGGAGACACGGAGATGGGTACGGAGAACACAAAGATGCTTTGTCGCCATTTTGTAAAAAAATACATGAGTTCTTTAATTTTTGAATTTCAGGTATTAATTTTAGAATAATGCAGGATTTCGCTACCATACCGTCAAACGAATTGGTTGACATGTTGCTAAAGGATACAGAGTATTATATGATGTTAACTAAGGATAACACAAACCCGCCGGAAAAGATGCTGGTACAAAATCATATTAACCTCATAGTAGCTGAATTAAAAAACCGGGAAGGTTACAGTGAAGTATTTAGCGATAATAGTTTAGGGATAATAACCCAGGGTTAAAGCTGCTTTGCTTTAGGCTCTCCAATCAATTATTTCAGCCTGTTTTAAATACGCGACGGCACTTTTGAGTTCTTATAACAATTCCATCACGCTATTAATTTTAGTTTATCCTCAACACATATATTAGTTGCCCCCGGATCCTGCTTACAGTTTTGCAGGGTGCAATTTTTTAAAAATGATATTTAATCTGATTTCAGGGTGATCATCCCGGCATCCGTTGACTTTCCTTCCTCCACGCGGATATTGTCAACAACGGCATCTTTGTAGGGCTTCATCGCCTGGATATAAAGTCTCCATACGCCGCCTGACACGGCTATGGAAAATTTTCCCGCTTCCGGAATAACGGTAAGCGTATCTGTGCCTTTTATCGCCCAAACCTTTTTGGCGGCTTCGGCGGGTTCAATACTGCCATAGATGCTTGATATAAAACTGTTGCGGGGCAGGAATGCACTCATTGCAAAAAAGACAATGCAGGTGAGCAATATAAGCTTCTTCATAATTATGTTTTTTAGGTTATCGCTAATTATTAAGAAATATTTCTTTCAATAGCTACCTCTGGAAAAACAACTACTATGCCAACAGTGTAGATGAAATGCAAAAATGCTCCCGTTTACCAAAGCAGCTCAACTATACGGCCAGGGAATCCATCTGTTTTTGGGCCATCCCGCGAGGGAAAGGAAGCGGTTCTTAAAAGAATATTTGATCATAAGTATGTACCTTTCTAAAAAAAATGCCCCGCTTATTCTTCCTTTTCATTTTTTTCTTTAATGCCGTTACACTAACATCCCTGGCGCAGACCCAAAGACCAAATATTATTTATATCATGGCAGATGACCTGGGATATGCTGACCTTAGTTGTTACGGGCGCAAAGACTATCAAACACCACATCTTGATAAACTGGCATCGCAGGGCGTAAAATTCATGAATGCCTATGCGGCAGCCCCGCTTTGTACACCTACACGTACGGCTTTTATGACCGGCCGTTACCCCGCCCGAACACCGGTAGGTTTGATGGAGCCACTTCGAGGAGCTGCAAAAGACAGTGCTGTTGGCCTCACGGCAAATTATACATCTGTTGCCACGCTTTTAAAAATATGGGGGTATGAAACATACCTGGTTGGTAAATGGCACCTGGGTTTTGGCCCCATGAATTCTCCGAATAAAAATGGTTACGATTATTTTTTTGGTTTTAATGCAGGTGCCACAGATTATATATCGCATACTAACCGTAAAGGCCAGGACGATCTTTTTGAAAATGACAATCGCGTAACCAAAGCGGGTTATGCCACGGACATGTGGATGGATAAGTCGGTAGAAATTATTAACAAAGAACATACAAAGCCTTTTTTTCTCAGCATCATGTTCAATGCACCACATTGGCCATTGCAGGCGAGGGGAGAAGGTCGCTATCCTGACAGCCTGAATTGGACAGCCGGGGGAACAAAAGAAAAATTTGCTGCGGTGATGAAAGCCCTTGATGATGCGGTAGGAAAGATCATGCTCGCTGTTGATGAAAAAAATATATCCGCCAACACACTTGTAATTTTTACCAGCGATAACGGTGGTGAAAAATTTTCTGATATGGGTATTTATACCGGCGGCAAAGCGCAGTTATGGGAAGGCGGCATACGGGAACCTGCATTTGTAAGATGGCCGGGTGTGATACCCGCCAACAGCATAACACAGCAGGTGGCCATCACCATGGACTGGACGGCTACTATTCTTGCTGTGGCAAATGCAAAAGCAGATCCCCCGTTTCCTCCTGATGGAATAAACCTGTTGCCTGTTTGTACAGGCAAGGGATCTGTAGTGAACAGAACTTTTTACTGGCGGCTCTTCCAGTCAACAAAGCAAAAAGCTATACGGCATGGAAACTGGAAATACCTGCAAAATGAAAAAGGAGAATATCTTTTTGATCTCGTCAATGACCCGGAGGAGAAGAATGACCTGAAGACAGTTGATCCATCAATTTTTGAAGACCTTAAAAAAAGATATGGGGCGTGGGAGAAGCAGGTACTGGTTCCGGTGGAATTGTAAATTATTCAAACCACCAAAAAAGAAGAACCTGTAGAAACAGGTTCTCTTAGTTTTTCATAGGAATGTCTTTATAGTATCTTATTGCGGTGTTTGCTTAAGCTTTATCACACCAGTATTTGTTATACATCCTTTTTCAACAACAATATCTTCCGTCACCACGTATGTATATGGAGCCGTTGCTTCTACATGCAGTTTCCAGTTACCTGCTTTTACAGGGATGATGAATTTGCCTGATGCAGGGGTTACAAACACCGCATCAGTTTCGTTGATGGCCCATACTCTTTTAGCAGCATCAGCAGGAACTATACACCCATTGATGGTTGAAACTGCGCCTTTTCGTATAACACTGTTCCATGCAACAAAAGCAGTACGTATCATTATCATAAACTTACTCATGAGTATTTTTTTATGCCCTCAAAACATACCAGCGCTAAAAAACAACTACTATGCCAATGCCAAAAAGCGAAATGTGAAAAAAGCTAAATAGCTCTCCAGTAGTATTTTATAAATACA
>DATHEH010000262.1:0-11213 GCA_035318685.1 Ferruginibacter sp. | reverse complement strand
TTACCTCAAGCATAAAGACGATTATAATTACAGGTCACTCGGCGCATCGGGTGCTGTGGCAGCGGTTGTTTTTGCCACGATCGTTTTCAGTCCGTGGAGCAGTATTTACCTTTATGGCGCCATAAAAATATCTGCCGCGGTATATGCTGTTCTTTATATAATCTACTGTGTATACATGGGCAAAAAGAGCGGAGACAATATTAACCATGATGCCCACTTATGGGGTTCTTTGTTCGGACTTGCATTTACGCTTGCTTTGATAGCGGCCTTACAACCGGCTTTGTTTACAGGTATTATTGAGCAGCTTAAAAACCCGAGCTTATTCGGCACCGGATAAGCTTATTTGTAAGAGATTTTTTGTTTTCTCCGTGATCTTAAAACGGTCATCGATGCGGAGGCCCACAACCCAAACGATCTTCTTATTCATTTCTATCACCCATGTTTTCTCTTTTTGTGTGAGGGATAATTTCTGGTCGATAAAAAACCGGCTGAGCTTTTTCTTTTTCTTCATGCCCAGCGGGTAGAAATAATCGCCTTGTTTCCATTTCCGAAGCAGCAAAGGGAATTTTATCTCCCCTGCATCCAGTTGTGCGGTAAGGTCAGAGGTTTGAAGCCGGAAGTCTGTGGCACGGGGAAGCGTTTCTATTTTGAGGTTTCCTCCTTCAAACGCTATTACGGAAATAGTTTCTTCGATCAGAATATGATGCGCAACACTGCTGTCATTTTGCGAAATGATGAGCCAGTTCCGGTTTTTAATGATGCGGTAGTTGTCTGAAGCAACATACCTGCCGCTTTCAGCTTTCAACAAACTAATTACATCATTTACCTGTCGGGCAGTGAAGCCAAAGTCTTTAATGATCTCATAAACGATCGTAGCCAGGGGAACAGCCTTTAATAATTTTAAAACTGGTATATGAATTTCATTACCCTTCAGTTCAAGCAGTTTCTTTTTATGGTGTTGCAGGGCCTGTTCGTATAAGAGTTCGATTTCAACAAAGCGTGAAAGATTATCAGCCAGGTTATGCTCAACCTGCGGGAATACTTCCCTGATCCCCGGTATCAATTTATTGCGAAAATAATTCCTGGTATATTTATCCGAAGCGTTCGATGAATCTTCCACCCAGGACAAACCATTTTCATTTGCATATTGTTCTATTCCTGTTCTGGATGCAAATAAAAGCGGCCTTACCATATACCATGAAGTATCATGCTTAGGCGAGATACCTGTCATGCCTTTTATTCCCGTCCCCTTAAAGAAATTCATGAGCATTGTTTCAATGCTATCGTTGAGATGGTGTGCAGTTGCCACATACCACTTCCCGTTCTCAAACCTGTCGATAGGGGAATGCCAGCCGGGTGTATCAATGGGCATACTAAAACCTGGAAAAGTTTTTTCAGCACATACCTTCCCGAACCAATGATAACGCAGGTCTCTTGCTGCTTCCTGGATGCCCAGTTTCATTTCAGCGGCATAATTCTTCGTATCAAATCGTTCTGCTATAACTTGTACTCCATACTTTATAGCAAGGTCCCTGACAAATTTTTCATCTCTTTCACTCTCCTCCCCCCTTAATTGAAAATTGCAATGCAGGACTGTAAAATCATATCCCGCCTGTTTGCACAGCTCACACAATACAACAGAATCCACTCCCCCGCTTACGGCAAGCAACAACTTATCCGTTTCCTGAAAAAGGTTTTGTTGGTTTATAAATTGTTTAAATTCCTTTAGAAGATCCATTTTATAAATTAAGAATTAAGAATTAAGAATTAAGAATTGGTGTACAAGTTGAAAACATTTTTAATTCTTAATTTTTAATTCTTAATTGGTTTATTCCTCTATATCCTCCAGCGCCCCCTGCAGTTCACGATAAGTATGATCATCCCCTGCCTTTTTCGCTTCTCCCATTCCCCTTTTATAAACCCTTATTGCCCGTTCAAAATCTCCTGCACGTTCCAGCAACTTGGCCAAATGATAATAAGAGCCGATATAAGTGGGCTCCCGTAACAAGATCTCGTTGAACAGTTCACGGGCCTTCTCGTCCATGTCAACCTTTATGTATTCGAGTGCCAGCGCATGTTGCAGGAAACTATCCTTACCCGATGTCTTCATGTATTCCAAAAGCTTTTCTATCCTGCTCATGCCTAATATTTTTTTACTTTTTATTATCAATATATCTTCGCATCACTTATCTTTGTATTAGTTGCATAAACAACTTATTTTGAGATCCTAAAATTTATGACATGAAGATCCTGGTTTGTATCAGTAAAACACCCGATACCACGGCAAAAATAGCCTTCGCCGATAACAATACGAAATTCGTTGCAGACGGTGTGCAGTGGATCATCAATCCATACGATGAATGGTATGCATTGGTAAGGGCCATTGAATTGAAGGAAGCTGATGCTGCTACCGTCATTCACCTGGTTACCGTTGGCGCAGCAGACAGTGAGCCCATCATACGAAAAGCGCTGGCATTGGGTGGGGATGAAGCCATACGTGTTAATGCCGATAACCATGACAGTTTTTATATTGCTTCGCAAATTGCAGAGATAGCAAAACAAGGTAGTTACGACCTGGTCTTTACCGGTAAGGAAACCATTGATTATAACGGGTCTTCAATAGGCGGCATGTTAGCCGAACTACTTGACCTCCCCTATGTATCCCTTGCAACCAAATTCGACCTGGAAGGAAGCAATGCGGTCATTGTGCGGGAAATTGAAGGCGGGGAAGAAACAAACAAAGTAGCCTTACCTGTGGTTGTAAGCTGCCAGAAAGGAATGGCAGAACAACGCATCCCTAATATGAAAGGTATAATGGGTGCCCGCAGCAAGCCCTTGAAAGTGGCCGAGCCCGTTGCCGTTGATGCGCTTACCAGTATCGCTTCTTTTGAACTGCCTCCTGCAAAGGCCGGGGTCAAACTCGTTCCACCTGAACATCCTGAAGAGTTGGTAAGGTTATTACACGAAGAAGCGAAGGCCATTTAATACCCCTGTCCCCTGAAGGGGAACTTAGGAAATATCAGTATTATCATTGCCAGTTCTTTAAATTAATAAATATAAAAGCGTAATTAATAACAACCCACTGCAGGCAAACCAGATCATTCTTTTTGTTAGCAGAGTTTAAAGCCCCTTTAGGGGGTTTGGGGCAAATTCAAACTTATGTCAGTATTAATATTTTTAGACCAGTCAGAAGGGCACATCAAAAAATCATCTTTTGAAGCAGCAAGCTATGGCGCTAAAGTAGCAGAACTGCTGTCAACAAAAGCCGAGGCAATAGTTTTGGGTAATGTAACCGATGACCTGTCTTCCTTAGGAAATTATGGAATAAAAAAAGTGCATCACGTAAAAAATGAAGCGCTGGATAATGTAGATGCGCAGGTTTTTACTAAAGTGATCGCAGAAACTGCAAAAGCCATTGATGCTAAAGTGATCATCTTCTCTAATAATTTTAACGGAAAGGCTATTGCTCCCCGGTTAAGTGTAAGGCTCAAAGCAGGGTTGGTTTCCGGTGCTGTTGCCCTGCCTGACCTCAGCCACGCCCGCCCGGATGAGACGGTCGGACGGGGTTTTACCGTAAAGAAAAATGTATTCAGTGGTAAAGCATTTGCCCATGTTTTTATAGCAACAGATGTTAAGATCATATCACTTAACCCGAATTCTTATAGCATAATAACCGGTTCTGCTGTTGCAGAAGTAACGGAAGTGACTGCAACGGTTGATGCAGCAAAGGTGCAGGTAACAGCAACCAATAAAGTTGTTGGTGAAGTTCCCTTAAGCGAAGCAGAGATCGTTATCAGTGGTGGCCGTGGATTAAAAGGGCCGGAGAACTGGGGAATGATCACTGACCTTGCAAAATTATTAGGCGCTGCCACTGCCTGCAGCCGGCCTGTTGCCGATATACACTGGCGTCCTCACCATGAACACGTAGGACAAACGGGCCTGGCCATTGCGCCAAACCTGTACTTCGCGGTTGGTATCTCTGGTGCTATTCAACACCTGGCCGGTGTTAACAGGAGTAAAGTAATTGTGGTGATCAATAAAGATCCTGAAGCGCCTTTCTTTAAAGCCGCCGATTATGGTATTGTTGGAGACGCTTTTGAAGTAATGCCAAAGATCATTGATGCGGTGAAGAAGATGAAAGGGGTATAAACCAACAATTTTATATACAAGCCTTCCTGATCTTTGGGAAGGCTTTATTTTTTACATTTTTAAAAGCCTTTTGTTTTTATATTTGCCTTTTATTAATAATCCATAATGGTCTCCGCCGGGGATATGCGATATGAAAAAAATAGAACTGGAAATAGTGGCCTTATCACACAGCATTACGCAAACCCATTCTTACGCGGTAGTACTGGGTGAAGTAAATGGATTACGCCGGTTGCCGATCGTTATTGGAGGCTTTGAAGCCCAGGCCATTGCTGTGGCGCTGGAACGGATGAGCCCAAGCAGGCCTTTAACGCACGACCTGATGAAGAATTTCATGATGGCTTTTAATGTAGAGTTACACGAAGTGGTGATCAATGACCTGCAGGAAGGCATTTTTTACAGCAAACTGGTATGCAGTTCTGCAAACGATACGGTTGAGATCGATTCCAGGACCTCCGATGCGCTGGCCCTGGCTGTGCGCTTTGGTTGTTCCATATATACTTACGATACCATTTTGGACCAGGCTGGCATATTGATGGAAGATGATGGGAAAAAGAAAAAAGCCAATGCCCCTGTCACCACCGAAACAGGTGGCAGCGATGACCTTAAATCCCTGTCGCTGGAAGAACTGGAAGGCTTACTCACTGAAGTACTTGACCAGGAAGATTATATCAGGGCGATTGCCATCCGGGATGAAATAAAAAGCAGGAAGGGCAGCTGATTACTTTATTAATTGGTTACCCGGATCTTTCCAATTTTTTTGCCCGTCTGCGAAATTATTTTTTAATCAACTAATCTGTGATCAACTTCCCCAACGCAAAGATCAATCTGGGTTTAAATGTTCTCCGCAAAAGGGATGACGGGTTTCATGATATTGAAACAGTTTTTTACCCGCTAAACTTCAGGGATGCACTTGAGCTGCTGCAACAAACACAGACCAATGACCCTGTTGCATTTTCCGTTACAGGTTTATCAGTCGACAGCTCCATGCAGGATAATCTTTGCATGAAGGCATACATGCTGTTAAAAAAAGAATTCCCCCAACTGCCCCCGGTAAAAATCCACCTGCATAAAACGATACCAATGGGTGCAGGTCTCGGAGGCGGCTCTGCTGATGCCGCATTCATGTTGAAATTGTTGAATGATAAATTCAAACCAGGTCTTACTCCTTCACAGCTTCGTGATCATGCGGTTCAGCTGGGCAGTGATTGTCCTTTTTTTATCATCAATAAGCCTTGCTTTGCAACCGGTCGTGGAGAGATGCTGGAAGAGATACCATTAGATCTCTCTGCATATAAGATACTGCTGGTGAACCCGGGTATTCATATAAATACCGGGTGGGCCTTTTCACAGATCAGCCCCCGCTTCCCCGCGAAGGCTGTTAAAGAAATTATTCAGCAACCCATAACAACGTGGAAAGCCGAATTGGTTAATGACTTTGAAACGGTTATTTTTCCGGCACACCCGCTATTAAAAGATATAAAAGAAGAATTATACCGGCACGGCGCCATCTATGCAGCTATGAGCGGAAGCGGCAGTACGGTCTTTGGAATTTTTAATAATCCTGTCTCTCCTGCCCTTTTCCCTGGTAAAAATTATTTCATAAAAAGTCTTGATTGCTGAGCTCTATGTTGTCTGTGATCCTATACGGTTCAAATGATCATCATTCTTTCTGCAGGCATTGCACAACTCATAAATAAGCATTATCTTGCACAAAATTTATTTTATCAGCAAGCTGTACAACATACCTTCTTTCTTACACAGCAACCTCGACCTGCTCAATCATCGAGGATAATAAGTTTATGCCCCATAGCATGGGGTAAGCAACCCCGACTTCACTCATTCTCTTTTTAAAAATTATTTTATGAACTCGCTGATAAAAACTTCAGTCAATACCCAACATTATTTAGAGCTGGAAGAAAAATATGGCGCACACAATTATCATCCCTTACCTGTTGTACTTGAACGGGGCGAGGGCGTTTTTTTATACGATGTGGATGGGAGGCGCTATTATGATTTTTTAAGTGGCTACTCTGCCGTTAACCAGGGCCATTGCCATCCGAAGATCATTGCAGCGTTGGTGGAACAGGCAAAGAAGCTCACACTTACGTCAAGGGCTTTTCACAGCAACCTGTTGGGTGAATACGAAAAATTCATTACCGGCTATTTTGGTTACGATAAAGTATTGCCCATGAACACAGGTGTGGAAGCCGTGGAAACAGGGATCAAGTTAGCAAGGCACTGGGGGTATAAAATAAAAGGCATAGAACAGGATAAAGCAAAGATCATTGTTTGTAATAATAATTTTCATGGCAGAACAACGGGTATCATTTCTTTCAGCACAGATGCAACTGCAACCACTGATTTCGGTCCCTTTATTGGCGGTTATGAAAAAATTCCATTTAACGACCTGCCTGCATTGGAAAAAGCATTGCAGGATAAAAACGTTTGCGGATTTTTATTTGAACCCATACAGGGTGAAGCCGGTGTTGTTGTGCCTGCTGAAGGTTACTATAAAGGAGTGAGAACATTGTGCACCGAATACAATGTGCTGATGGTTGCAGATGAGATACAAACCGGCCTTGCAAGAACAGGCACCATGCTGGCCTGCGATCATGAAAATGTACGTCCTGATATTTTATTACTGGGTAAGGCCTTGAGCGGCGGGGTATTGCCGGTAAGTGCTGTATTATCTGATGATGAGATAATGATGACCATCAAACCCGGTGAGCATGGAAGTACATATGGCGGTAACCCGCTTGCCTGCGCAGTTGCCATTACAGCTTTACAGGTCTTAAAAGATGAGCACATGGCCGGCAATGCCGCGGCCATGGGAGAATTATTAAGAACTGAATTGCAAAAATTAAACTCCCCTTTAGTTGAAATCGTAAGGGGAAGGGGTTTGTTGAATGCCATTGTAATTAAGCACAGCAATGCAGAAGCAGCATGGGATCTGTGTCTTACGTTAAAAGACAATGGCCTGCTGGCTAAACCTACACACGGTGATAAGATAAGGTTTGCTCCCCCGCTGATCATAAATGAACAACAGGTATTGGAATGCGTTGACATAATAAATAAAAGCTTGCGGTCATTGTAAATATCTTCGGTTTACCGGGATATCTCAGTGGTTGGTGGGATAATCCCGTTGAGTCACTTTTTTAATTCCCAATTCTAATAAAGCCAAAACGATCCCTGCCGCAGCGTTGCAGATCGCATTATTTTTCCGTGCTTTTTTAAATGCAAGATGCACCGATCTTATAATTCGCGTTGCAGGGATATCAAAAGTTATTAAAAATCAAAATTTATCCATAAGGCCAAAAGAGGATTCCTTTTAGTGAACTATGGCATGATAATTGGCTGTTGCAAGCGCAGTCAGGCCAATCAGTTCTGTATTGGTTAATACTATTACCTCTTTCATCACATTAAAAATACACATCACTGGTATGGAGTCCAGCTATGTATTGTGCGTATCTGTTAAGACAAAAATGTGTTATGAAAAATCAGTTATTTTCCCCGGGAGGGATCCGATCCATTATTTTATTTTTCTTGCTGCTTTTTTTATCCGCCGCCTCTTTTGCTGCTACTTATTATATCAGTCCTACCGGCAATGATGTAACAGGCAATGGTACGATCAGTAATCCCTGGAAGACATTACGTAAAGCAACCCAAACAGTAACTGCCTCCGGCAATATCATTCATGTGAACGCCGGAACTTATATAGAAACCCAAACCTCGTTTTTGGCTCCGGGTGTAAATATTGAAGGTGCGGGTAATACTAACACGATCATTAAAGCTGGTATGACGGGGCAATTCTCTACCTTACTTTCCCTCGATTCACCAAATGGCATTAATGGTGCTCAAAGTGTTTCCCAATTAACTTTCGACGGACAATATGTAAATGAAATTATTTACGTAACATCAATAGGCATATTTGTTACAGGAAGAAGTAATGTGCTGATCCATGACTGTCGTATCATAAACTTCCGCAACCGTGGAGTGATTTTCGACGGGAATGATGCCAATGATCCGGTAACAGATCCCGGCAATTATGCAACCGGGAATAAGTTTTATAATAATACTGTTTTAAATTCAGCAGAAAATAATGGCTCCTTCGGAACAGGTTTATTAAACATCGGATCGCAAATGGGCATGGAAATATATAGCAATACCATGATCCAGGACCAGCGACCTGATTTTAAAAATGGCTGGCCCATCAAACCCTGGAATAATGGTTGGCTAAAGGGTGTTAAGATCTACAACAACACTTTAACAAAGGCGTCTTATAAGGGTAGCTTTCCCGGCCAGAACGGAGATTGGGATTTCTGTCTTGAATTCATCAACGTGGAAGGACTGGAGATATATGGAAATACCATACAGGGTAGTGTTGATCTGAACTTCAGCCGTAAGGGTGCTTATGCTTATTCTGCATGGATACACCACAACAATATTGGCCGTTCTCCTGCAAACCCAAATTTTGAAAACGGGATTCTTTTGGAGTTCAGGACAGAATCAGTTTTGATAGAACATAATATCATAAACAATGTATCTACCGGTATCCAGTTTAATACGAGGACTGTAAATCAAGACGGTGGATTCCCCAACCCCGGCGGTACGCCACCTGGCGGTTATAGTTATTTGCTTAATAATACTATCCGTAATAACCTTATTTCTAATCTCTATGTGGGCGATGGTTCAGGTGGTGCAGGAGGTATTGTTATTACAAGTGAAAGCGGCAATGACGAGCAGATCAACGGGCTGCATATTTATAACAATACTATTGTTGCAAAGGCGGGAGATGCTCCTGCCGTAGGATTAAATTTTTCAAACCAGGAGAACGGTAATGCAACAAATGTAAACGTGAGGAACAACATCGTTATTGGCTTCACCTACACCTGGCTGGCAGGAAGCCAGCCAAACCCCGCAATGAGTAATGTAACTGTAACCCACAATGATGCTTTTGGGAATGGCTTTGGCAATACACCCCATTGGCCCGGGGGTAACCCGGCAAGTTATACGTACAATAATAATTTAAGCGTTGACCCCCGTTTTGTGTCTTCAACCAATTTTCATTTGCATCCTACCTCACCGGTAATCGACAGGGGAATTGATGTTGGCCTGCCCTACTATGGCAATGCTCCCGATATGGGTTATGCTGAATTCAACCCCGGCGGGCCTGTACCTATTAAGCTGGTTGAATTTAATGTAAGGGGAAATGCAGGTAAAAATCTTTTGCAATGGAAAACAGCTACAGAAAGTAACAGTGATCATTTTAATATCGAAAGAAGCAATGATGCACAAACCTGGTACACGATCGGGCGGGTCAATGCAAGTGGTTTTTCCACTACAGAGATCAAATATGATTTTACCGATGCTACACCTGTCAACGGAATGAATTATTATCGCCTGGCAATGACAGACAAGAATGCCACCGTGGAATACAGCAGGATAGTTTCCATCTCTTCAGGAGCCGATAACAATACCGATATCAGTTATGTTGATCTTTCTTCAACAACCGGTACTGCAATCCTGAGAATAACCAGTGCATGGGCTCAAGCCGCGGGCCTTTCTGTTATAGACATCAGCGGAAGAACTGTTTATAATTCCAATATATACCTGCAGCAGGGAAATAATACGATTAGTAAGAATATTCCCGCTTTGTTACCTGCCATTTATTATGTGCGGTTGTTCACAAAAGATGGCGTTGTTGTAAAAAAAGCATTCAGCAGAAATTAGATCATAACCCATATTGAATAAGGGCCTTACAATTATGGAGGGCCTTTCTATTGCTGTCTTCATCAATATATTTCCACGAGGCAAATACTTTTACATTAAATAAACATGAATTGAATTTATAGGCCAACTGAAGCAGATAACGCATATAAAAATGTTGGTATAGTTTTTGAAACTCAGAAAACTTAGTCCCCTTAGAGCAGATTGACAAACACAGGTAAGAAAGTGTAAGAAATATTTTCAACTGCTCTTAGCTCAGGATTTTTATAGCTTCTCTGCAGTTCAGGATATTCTTGTTAATCATTGGTCACCCTGGTTTTTAATTTTTCATCTGTGCTTGTTCATCATAGCATGTTTTGGTGTTTCCCGGTATGCGGTGAATACCAATATCCGTTTAAAAATTAAAAACTAAAATTTATTCCAATGAAAAGTTATTTATCTACTTTAAGAAAACTTATCCTTACTTACTTGCTACTTATCTTTCTTGCGGTTTGTTTTGCAGAGACCTATTATATCAGCCCCACCGGCAACGATGTTTCGGGCAACGGAAGCTTAGCCAATCCCTGGCGAACCCTTTTCAAGGCAACAAACACGATAAGAACCGCGGGTAATATTATTCACGTTAATGCAGGTACTTATGTGGAAACATCACAGGTCAACCTTGCCCCTGGTGTAAGTATAGAGGGCGAGGGAGTTACTTCGATAATAAAAAGTGTATCATCTGAAAATTACCAGGCCTTATTGCTGGCAAGTTCAGCCCCTGGTACGAACGGCAACCAACACATCAGTAATTTGAAATTTGACGGCCAGAACCTTACAACTTTTTGGTGCATATGGGTGAGCGGAAGAAATAATGTAAGCATATACAATTGTACCATCGTTGATTTTAAAGACAGGGGCGTTATATTCAATGCAAGAAATGATTTTGTTGACAGCAAACCGGTGATCTATGTAACAGGCAACAGTTTCCACGATAACATCATGCATAACAGTGCTGCATACGATCTTCCTACAGGCGTATTCGGCCGTGGTTGCCTGAATATCGGCGGACAGGACGGCATGCTGATATACAACAATACTATTACACAAACAGCAAGGCCGGAAGGATTCAATGGCTGGCCCATTAAGTATGTGAATGATGGTTACCTTAACAATTGCAGGATATACAATAATATACTGACCAAGATCCCTTACGGAGGCGATACCCCGGGTGCAACCGGCTGGGATTTCTGTATTGAATTATTTCACATACAGGGACTGGAGATCTCCGGCAATACGATCCAGGGGAGTATCGACCTGAACTATAATACAAAGGGCCCTTATGCTTACTCTACCTG
>DATHEH010000261.1:0-3153 GCA_035318685.1 Ferruginibacter sp. | reverse complement strand
TGCAGGCAGTGCATACACTTATGCTTATGCAAGTTTTGGTGAATTGTTCGCCTGGGTAATAGGTTGGGCATTGATCATGGAATACTCCATCGGTAATATTTATGTTGCTTATAGCTGGAGTGATTATTTCACTTCACTCCTGGGTAAGATGAATGTACACATACCCGAATACTTCAGCACCAGCTATATGGAAGCCAAGCATGCCATTGAAGGCGGAAGTACGAACCCCGATGTGCTGGCTGCATGGAATAACGCACCTGTTGTTGGCGGATTAAGAATGATCCTCGACATTCCTGCACTGATCATAAACTTTTTGATCACTTACCTGGTTTACCGTGGCATAAAAGAAAGCCGCAATTTCAGCAATGTGATGGTAGTGTTGAAGATCGCAGTCGTTCTCCTCATCATTCTTGTTGGTGGTTATCTTGTTTTTTCTAACGGGCTTACCGCAAACTGGACACCACCTGATGATGCAGGTGTACGATCATTTATGCCAAATGGCTTTGGCGGGGTAATGCTGGCAGTTGCCAGCGTATTCTTTGCTTATATTGGTTTTGATGCGGTGAGTGTTCTTGCTGAAGAAAGCAAGAACCCGCAAAAAGACCTGCCAAGGGGTATGATACTTTCACTGGTCATTTGTACCGTCATCTATATTTTACTTACACTTGTTTTAACAGGTGCTGTTAATTACAGGAATTTTGACGGGGTAGGAGATCCCCTCGCATTTATTTTTGAACCGCAGAACCTGAACGTCGGATGGATGCAGTTTGTAGTTGCAATAGTAGCAGTTGTAGCCATGACGAGTGTATTGCTTGTTTTTCAAATGGGACAGCCACGCATATGGATGAGCATGAGTCGTGACGGCTTAATGCCCCCGGTCTTTCAAAAAATCCACCCTAAATTTAAAACACCTTCTTTTGCAACAATAATAACCGGGTTGGTAGTAGGTGTACCTATTTTATTTACCGACAAAACATTTGTATTGGATTTCACAAGTATTGCAACACTGTTTGCTTTTGTATTGGTTTGCGGTGGGGTATTGCTGATCCCCAGGAAGGAAAAAGTTGGCGGACGTTTTCATCTTCCATATATCAACGGGCAATTCATTTTTCCGCTGATAGTTGCAGCTGCGATAGTCATGGCCTGGTCATTATCCAAAACCTATTTCACAGACATGATGGATTTTGATTACAGCGCTGATGCGGATTATGCTTCCGGCAAAAAATCATTCATGGATATGGCAACGCCGAATATCTCCCTGATCATTTTCTGGATCAGTGCGGCAATACTGGCGGTACTTGCATTTGTTAAAAAATATTCGCTTATACCATTGATGGGTGTTATTACCTGTATGTACCTGCTCACGGGCATGTCAAAAAGCAACTGGGTTTGGTTCATAGCCTGGCTGGCACTGGGAATAATTATCTATTTTTTATACGGGTATAAAAAAAGTAAGCTGGCTTCAACATCTGCTTAATTTTTTGTTACCGGCTGTTTAACTATATTGATCATTGTTGCGTCGCACACTTGTACTTTAAGTAACTTTGTGCGACGTTTTTATTTAACAATCTTAAATTCTCCGCCAACTGGCGGATTAGGGGCATGAAATATCAACCCGGCGATAAAATAATAGTCTTACTTACCGAAGAAGAAGGAAAAGTAGTGGAGATCATGAATGAGAAGATGGTGATGATAGAAGTGAAGGGCGTTCGCTTCCCCGCTTATATGGACCAGATAGACTTTCCTTATTTTAAAATGTTCACTGAAAAACGTAAGGCAGAGAAGAGAAAAGTATTCATTGATAATGTGCAGAAAGAAAAAGCCATGCCCAAAGTAAAAGAAGGAAACGGCATGATGCTCTCTTTCATTCCCGTGTTTGACAAGGACATTTTTGATGATGATGTAGTGGAGAAATTTAAATTATACCTGGTTAACCAGGACGAAAGGACCTATACCTTTAATTATAACCTGATGATAGGGGGAGAGAGTGATTTTCAATTGAAGAATACCATTGAGGCCCTGAACGATTTCTATCTTCATGATGTAAAATTTGAAGACCTTAGCGACAGCCCACGGTTTGACTTTGAGTTTGGCTTAAAGGAACCTGATAAAAAGAAAGCCCCGTTCTATGAATCATCTTTAAAGATCAAGGCTAAACAGTTGTTTAAAAAGATAGAAGAGATACAAATTAAAAATGAACCACGGTTCTCTTATACCTTATTTGAAAATTACCCGGATAAGGTGGATGAAGAAAGAGTTGACCTGTCAAAGCTGGGTAATTCCGGCTTCAGGATATATGATGCCGGTAAGATCAAACAGAACCTGGAAACGGCAAGAACGGTTGTTGACCTGCACATAGAAAAACTTACCGATAGCTGGAAACACCTGACCAATTTTGAGATACTGACCATGCAGTTAAAAGCATTTGAAAAATATTATGATCTTGCCGTGGCCCATTACCAGCCTTCATTGACGGTGATACATGGCGTGGGTGCAGGAAAGCTGCGGGATGAGATACACGAGATACTGAAATCGAAGAAGGAAGTGAAGTCATTTGTAAACCAGTACAGTAACCTGTATGGGTACGGCGCAACAGAAATTTACTTTGCATATTAATTTTAAGAAAGCATGATCCCTTTAAATGAACTGGGTTTTTATATGGCCCTGGTAATAGGGTTTGCACTCACGCCCGGGCCCAACATGATGCTTTATCTTACCTATACTTTTGAATACGGGCGCAAAGCGGGGTGGGCCACAGCAGCAGGTGTTGCAAGTTCTTTCGTGGTACACATCACGGCATTGATCCTGGGCCTGACGGCCCTTCTTGCCGCAACACCATATGCGTTGGATGCGCTGCGTTATTGCGGAATTGCTTACCTTATTTACCTGGCCATCCGCAATCTTAAAACAGTTCAGTGGAAAGAACCCGGAGAAGAGCGGGATGATAAACCGGCTATACATTTTTATGTAAGGGGATTCATCGGGAATCTCCTTAACCCGGGCTCCCTGTTCCTGTATTTTTCATTGCTTCCCCAATTCATACATCCTGAAAGAGGAAACATAGTCATGCAGAATCTTATGCTCGGTGGATTGCAAATGCTGGGAAGTTTTACCACGAATTGCACGATCATCTTTTTTGCCGGCTATGCAACT
>DATHEH010000260.1:0-2401 GCA_035318685.1 Ferruginibacter sp. | reverse complement strand
AATGGCTCACCATACGAAGAATTTTTATCAATATGTTCCAGCCTGGGGGTGGTCCTGATGAGTTTGCCGGTTATAGATACCATCGCCGCATCATTTTGGGCGGTTATACGATTGCAGAAAAGACTGAGGACGATGATCAATGATAGGGTAGTGCTCTTTCTCATAAAAGTTAGTTGAAGTGTAGAAAAGGGTAGAGTAAGTTTTGTTCGTCAAAAGTGTAGAAAAATAACTACAAACAAGAAAAATCTTATGCAGGCCGCCTGTGGATGGGATGGCTTGGCTGCCTAGCTGTTCAATTGATTTTATTCGGGTACAATGACGGGCTTTATTGGGTAAAAATGGGCCTGAGGGATCTTAGCTTTTGTAAGTTCATACTTTGCAATTTGCCCCTGTGCCTGTAAAAGATCAGCATATTGTTTTTGGTTAGCATGCCTTTCCTTTTTTTTGGGATCATGGTCTCTTTTCTTACCAGGTCCTTCAACTGTATAACAAGATTTCCTGCTGACCTTACCAGCGTATCAAAATAAATTGCTTCGCCGCCATTTGACCATCGCATTACAAATGGAAAATTATGTATGGTGTCTATTTTGAAGGAATATAAATGTCCTTTTATCCAGATCTCCTCAAAAACAACCAGTTGTCCTTTTTTGACCTCTGCGAAAACAAAGAATCTTTCGTTAACTTCCATTGCGGTTCCTCTACCCGGTGCGTTATCATCCTGCCTTGCGCCGCCATTGATGGACTGGGCGTATCCACGGAGTTTTTTTACCTGCGCATTCAAGCCGCCGGCAGAAATAATAAACAGCATCGATGAAAGAATGATCTTGACCATGAAATATAAAATTACTGTTTCTGTAATCAAAGAAGCGTTAATAAACAAGACGAATATAATTTGCCCGTAATGCGGAATTTCTCTAAATTCATATATCTTTTTATTCATCATTCTAGTAAAAATTACTGCTATGAAACGACTACTCCCTATCATAATCGTTTTTGCTTTCTTAGCCCTCGGTGGCTATTTTTTATTTAACACCGCTACAAAGGATGTAGTCACGGGACAAGCTGAGACACCTGTTTCGATGGATGATCAGGAAGGTAATAAGCAAGAAGAACTGGAAAAAAGATCGCGTGAAGAATTTTTGAAAACGGTCGATCCCAAGCTCGGTTATGTTCCGACGGAACGTATCATCGAAGGAGAAAGAAGAGCAGCGGAACTAATGTCCTCTCTGAGTAACACTCCAAATGCAGTCACAGCACTTACGTGGACGGAAAGGGGCCCTAATAATATCGGCGGAAGGACGAGGGGATTTATTTTTGATGCTAATGATGCAACGGGAAACACCGTATTGGCGGGAGGTGTAGGAGGCGGCTTATGGAGGTCTACGAATTTCCTGAGCGGATCTCCAACCTGGACGAGGATCGCCAGCGTTAGCCAGAACCTGGCCATAACAACAATAGCCCAGGACCCGGTGAATATCGATACTATATATGCCGGTACGGGTGAAGGTGTGGGAAATGCAGACGCTATACGTGGACTTGGTATCTATAGAAGTTTTGATGCCGGCCTCACCTGGACACTGCTTACTGCCACAACAACAGGTAGTGTTAACGTTGATAATTTTAATTATGTTCATAAAATACTGGTATCTCCAAACCACGATATATATGCAGCTACCAGCAGCCGGTTTTGCAACAGGGGTGGATTAATGCGATCACAGGATATCGGGGTAAACTGGTCGCTTGTATTTGGCACACAAACCGGATCATGTGCGACCTCGCTTGACACCAAGGTTTTTGATATTGAAAGATCTTTAAGCGGTGACCTGTGGGTAGCCTCAAGCGCCCCGGGAGTAACTAATTCGGGAAAGATATGGAGATCACCGGCAGGTGGTACAGTGGGTAACGTGGGAACCTGGGTTGATAAAACGCCAACAGGTACCTGGAGAAGGATAGAGCTTGCCTGCTCGCCTTCCGATAACAACAGGGTATTTGCTTTATTGCAGGGAGCTTCCAATGCGGTGGGCGGTATCAGGCGTACTGATGACGGCGCTGCGGTGCCGGCTGCTTCGTGGGTGAGTATAAATAACACTACTCTCTGGTGCGACCAGGGCACATCTTCCTCAACAGATTTTTCCCGCAACCAGGCATGGTACGATCTTACACTGGCCATCAAGTCGAATGACCACAATACCATTTTTGTGGGTGGTGTTGATATCATGAGTTCTGTAAATGCAGGAACTGCTACACCAACCTATACACAGATCACCGAGTGGAATCCTGGCTGGTGTGCGGGAACATCCTATGTTCATGCCGACATCCATAACATCGTTTATCTCCCCGGCTCATCAACACAATTTGTTGTTGCATGTGACGGCGGCCTTTTTTATACGGCGAACGGTGG
>DATHEH010000259.1:0-7095 GCA_035318685.1 Ferruginibacter sp. | reverse complement strand
ACCGGGCTGCGTACACTTGACCGTTTATATTATACAACCGGATTGTTTGACAGTTCAGAGATGGTGGAAAAAGAAATGTTGGCCATTGCCAGGGAACTGAAAAGAGATACACTGATGGCATCGCTATACCGTGCCATTGGTAACAAGTATGTGATCAAAACAGACTACAATTTCAGCATTGTGAATTACGCCAAAGGGCTTGAATATGCAACCACCGATCCACTAAGGCGGGCGGGTCTTTACCTCAATCTTGCCTATGTATATATTGTAATCGGGAATACCATAGTAGCGATAGATTATATTCAAAAAGGGAAAGCGATCGGCCAGGTTGGACAGAACCTTTATTTTGAAAATCTTTTGCACGGCCTTATTTACAATGACCTGAATAAACCCGATTCAGCCTTGTTTTATTTCCGACAGGCAGAGAATGTTCCGGTAAAGATAAACGACCCCTTGCTCAATTCTGTTTTCCTGCTACAAACAGGCAGGGCTTATGAATTAAGGGGTGATGCAGACCTTGCTGAAACCTACTATAAAAAAACAATGGCCTATTGTAAGGAAAAATTCCTGCCTTCATCGATCATGCGCACAAGTAAAATCTATTGCAATTTTTTGATAAAGAACGGGAAATATGAAGAAGCCAAACAAATAGCAGTGAATGATCTTGCTGTAGCTACCAGGGCGGGTATTACAGAAGGTATCAGCAATTTAGCGGAAGTTCTGCGGAAAATATACACAGTAGCCGGGGCAAAAGACAGCATTATCTATTATGCCCGGCTGGAGATCAATTATAAAGATTCATTGAGCAATCAGAAAAAACAATCCGAATTCCAGAACCTTACATTTGCCCAACAGCTCAGGGACATTGATGAGCAAAGCAAGGCAAGGCAGGTATCAGCAGAACGAAGACAGAATATTCAGTTTGCGCTCATTGCATTAGGCATCATCAGCCTCCTCATTATTTTTTTATTGCTGAGTCGTAGCATTATCACGAACAGCAAAATAATAGAATTCCTGGGCGTTGTTGCTTTATTGATCGTATTTGAATTCCTCAACTTATTGTTACATCCATTTTTAGAAAGAATAACTGATCACTCACCTGTGTTGATGTTACTGTCATTGGTTTGTATCGCTGCGTTATTGGTTCCACTTCATCACCGTGTTGAGAAATGGGCAACTGCTAAACTGGTGGAGAAGAATAAAAAGGTTAGGCTGGCGGCTGCAAAGAAAACCATTGAGCAACTCGAAAAAGATAAAGCCAATTAGCTGTTATGAAAAGAACTTTTATTTTCCTGCTTATTTGTTTTCTTACTTGCCCCGGTATGGCTCAGCGTAACTATGGGGATAGTTTAAGAACTGCTTTATCAGGTACTCAAAAACCTATTGAACGCTTCGACCTCATGAATAGGTTACTTGAGTATGGTTATATCAGCGGTGAAAGCAATCCCGATTCTTCTTATTGTATCGAACTTCTTGATATTGCCCAGCACCTGGATAAAGACTCCTTGTTTGCCATCGCTTATAACCAGGTAGGAAATAATTTTTTCCGTAATAACGGCGATCTAAGCCGCGGTCTTGAATATTTTTTTAAAGGAATTCCCTTTGCAGAAACTGCAGGTGATAAACGAAGACTTAGTTCCCTGTATGTTGATATCGCTGCGATCTATTACCGGCTCAATAATAAAACGGAAGAGCTGAAATATATACAAAAAGCTTTTGCCAGTCTTCCGGAAAAAAATTCACCTCTTTATTATTTTATGTTGGCACAGATACAGTATCACCTAAGCAATTACTTTCTGTCGCAGGGCCAAACCGATTCCACACTCTACTATGCGCAGGCATTAGGCGTCACTAATCTTTCTTTGAAAAGCCCTTTGTTTGAAGCGGCAACACATGGCCTTCTTGGACAGGCATATGACAAAATGGATGACAGGGCATTGGCCGAAATACATATCAGCCGGGCGAATGCGTTAAACGATTCTCTACAATATATATGGGGGAAGATAGAAGGCAAGCGGGCATACATCAACCACCTTTTAAAAAATGACAAACTTGTCGAAGCAAAAAAACAGGCGCTTATACTGATCGGCATCGGAACACAAAGAAATATTTACGATTATAAAAGAATTGCCGCCGGTTTACTTACAACAATCTATGATAAAGATAACCGGCCGGACAGCGCTTATTATTATTCCCGTCTTGAGTCTGCCATGAAAGACTCTGTATTCAACCAGGATAACATGAACAAGATACAATCACTGGCATTCAATGAACGTATCCGCATCCTGGAAGAAGAAGACATGTTGGCGGATAAAGCTGCGCAGCGCAGGTCAAACATCCAATACGCATTGATTACCCTGGGGATCGTAACATTTGTCATTTTGTTTTTCGTGTTAAGCCACAGTATCATTGTCACAGAGAAATGGATCTCTTTCTTTGGGATACTTGGGTTACTCATCGTGTTTGAATTCATCAATCTCCTGGTTCATCCATTTTTAGAAAGGGTAACGCATCATTCACCAATACTCATGCTATTGGCACTCGTTGCTATTGCATCATTGCTTATTCCATTACATCACCGCATAGAAAAATGGATCAGGGAAAAAATGACAGAGAAAAATAAAAGGATAAGGCTGGCCGCTGCAAAGAAAACGATCGGGCAACTGGAAAAGGATAAATCCAACTGATCATTCATATTCAACCCAATCAACTAAAGATGGTAAACGAAAAAACGGAGGAAGGATTAAAGCGTGTTGTAGGTGTTCCGGGACTTGCACTTGCCATTGTTAACGGCATTATTGGCGCCGGCATATTTGCGCTGCCGGCGATCGTAAGCATCGCATTGGGCGCCTTTGGTATATTCGGCTATGTTTTCTGCGGTATTATGCTTGCCGCAATCATGCTTTGTTATGCTGAAATAGGAAGCCGGGTTACCTGCAGCGGCGGATCCTATGCCTATGTTGAAGCCGCATTCGGAAACTTTCCGGGGTTTATTATAAACTGGTTGTACTTTTTTGGCTGGGGCATCTTAGGCAGCGCTGCGCTGATGAATATCATTGCGGATTCTCTCGCGGTATTGTTTCCTGCTTTTTCTGATCCTTTGGTACGCGGACTTTTATTTTTTATATTGATCGCTTTTATGGTACTCGTAAATGTTCGTGGTGTAAAACAAGGCATTGGCTTTGTGAAACTGATCACCATTATAAAATTGCTGCCATTACTTGCTATAATCATCCTTGGGTTCAGCCAGGTAAAAGCAGCTAACCTGCATTGGGAACATGTGCCATCTTTAAAAACATTTGGCGACACCGCCCTGGTTCTATTTTTTGCATTTGCAGGCTTTGAAACTTCGCTTTGCGTGGGTGGTGAATTCAAAAACCCCAAACGCACGGTTCCCCTGGGTCTTTTGTTGGGAGGACTGACAGTTCTAATTGTATACCTGTTATTGCAAACAGTAACGCAGGGCGTACTTGGGACAGGTATCACCGCATTTAAAGATGCGCCGCTTGCTGCAGTGGCGCAAAAATTAGTAGGTCCTGTGGGAGCAACCATACTGTTGATCACCGCCGCCGTATCCTGTTTTGGATCTGTAAGCGCCGATGTGATGGCTACCCCACGTTCCTTATTTGCTGCAGCAAATGATGGCATGTTCCCAAAGTTTCTCGGTAACGTTCATCCTAAGTTTGCCACACCGTACCTGGCAGTAATAACCTATGGCTCCCTGATCTTTATTTTTTCCATTTCGGGCGGGTTCAAACAATTGGCTATTTTAGCCAGTGCGGCGATCCTTCTTGTTTACCTCGCTGTTATTTTAGCCACCGTTAAACTCAGGCAGAAGAAACAAAACGCATCAGAAAAAACGTTCAGGGCACCCGGGGGAGTAATCATTCCTTTGATCGGCATTGCTACCATTGCCTGGCTGCTGAGCAGTTTGAGCAAATGGGAGATCCTGTCGAATATTATTTTTATAGCGGCAATTTGCGTCATTTATTTTATCATGAAGAAGTTTAAGAATAAAACTTACCGGGTTGTTTGAGATCAAATAAATAAAGTATGAAAAAATCAGTAGCCCTCTTATGTTTTCTTTTTACCATGCAGGTTGCTTTCACACAAAGGCTGGATGTGGATTCGCTTATCCGGAAAATAGCGGCAGAAAAAGACGAGGATAAAAAACTGGACCTGACGATCGGCTTTTATACTACCTCGATCAATAATGACCCCGCCTATCCTATCGAGATAGGGCTCAAGCTACTCAGGCAATCACAGCTGGATAAAAGTATTATTAGCGAAACTTCAGCCTACAGTTTTTTAGGTCATGGGTACCGCTTGTCAGGAAATAATATCAAGGCCCTGGAATACCATCACAAAGCGATCGCCCTGGCAGAAACCAGCGGCAATCCTTCTTTGCTTTCTGTGGCAAACCTTCAGCTGGCCCATATTTATAAAGACAGGGGAGAATTTGACAAGGCCATACAGATCTATAACACCGCTTTAAGAGATGGGGAGCAGGGAAAGAACGACGCTGTAAAGTATTGGCCTCTTGGTAACCTGGGCAGCGTATACCTCATGATCAATAAATTAGATTCATCGCTGATGTATTCACAAAGGGCGTATGAAGCTTACCTGCGTGTAAAGGACAGCAACCTGCAAATGCTTGCCTTTCTGAACTTAGCAGGGGTACATAGTAAAATGAATAATGTGCCATTGGCCATGACCTATTATAACATGGCCATCTTAAGTGCCGGCGCGTCTAATCCCAGGTACCTGAACATGGTGTACAGCAGTATGGCAGAGCATTACAGGGGCATACAACAAATTGATTCAGCTAAATTATATGCCGGCAAAGGCATCGCTGCAGTAAGCAACAGCCCCTTCTTCTACCTTAGCAGTAAACCGGCGCAATTGCTGGCGGGCATCTATGAGAACAATAATTGCGATAGCGCCCTCAAATATGCAAGGCTTTTTAAAACGGCCAATGATTCATTGACCAGCAGCAAGGCTAACCAGCAAATCATGTTAATGACATTTGATGAGGACCTACGGAAGGAAGAAGCTGCCGCAGAAAAAATAAAGCTGGCAGAAGAACGTCAAAAAAATATCCAGTACGTTCTGATCGCATTAGGCATTATAGTGCTGGTCACCGTTTATTTATTACTCAGCCGCAGTTTTATTACCAACACAAGACTGATAGAATTCTTTGGCGTTGTTGCTTTGCTCATCGTATTTGAGTTTCTCAATTTATTACTGCATCCTTTTTTAGAAAGGATAACGCATCATTCACCGGTATTAATGCTGGCTGCCCTGGTTTGCATTGCGGCACTGCTTGTTCCCCTGCATCATAAAGTTGAAAAATGGGCAACGGCTAAGCTTGTGGAGAAAAACAAACAGATAAGACTGTCTGCAGCAAAGAAAACGATTGAAAAACTGGAAGGCGAAAACCTGCAAAAAGATAATTAACTTACTAAAAATAAAATCTCATCAACAATGAAACGGATTTTAAAAGCTGCTTTAATCCTTGTGAGTTCTATGATAATATTATTTGCCTGTTCATCGCCACAAAAGAATGAACCTGTCATAGATACTGCAAAGGAGGAAAAGCAGATCAGTGCCATGCTGGATTCATTTAACAAGGCGGCAGCACGGGCAGATTACAATACTTACTTCAGTTATTATACAGATGACGCCATCTTCACCGGCACCGATGCAACCGAAAGGTGGGACAAGGCAGCTTTCATGGAATGGGCGAAGCCAATATTTCAGAAGGGACGTGCCTGGGATTTTACAGCAATTGAACGCCATATCTATTTTGATGAGACCGGCAGGCTTGCCTGGTTCGACGAGTTGCTGAACACGCAGATGAAGATATGCAGGGGTTCCGGTGTTGTTGTAAAGCAGGCAGGTGAATGGAAAGTAAAGCAATACATCCTCTCTGCCACTGTTCCTAATGACGTGCTTGACTCAGTAATAAAGATGAAATCGCATATAGAGGATTCACTGATGAACGCTATTCAGAAAAAATAATGTCGGGGTTCTTAAAATCAAAAACACTACTCATGAAGATCATTCTGGCAATCTTTCTTTTATTATTAATCAACGTCTCAACCTCTGCCCAAAAATCACGTGCAAGAGATATCGGCATCCCCTTCAACGGTACAACAGGTAAGTTCAATGCCATAACCGATGTAAAGGGTATTGAAGTTGGCTACAGCACCATCATCTCCGGCCAGGGAAAAAATATCCGCGGCAAAGGACCGGTAAGAACAGGTGTTACCGCCATCCTGCCCAGGGGAAGAAATAATAACCCGGTTTATGCAAACTGGTATTCATTAAATGGCAACGGCGAAATGACCGGTACGACCTGGATAACCGAATCCGGATTTTTAGAAGGACCCATTATGATCACCAATACCAACAGCGTTGGCGTAGTAAGAGATGCGGTGCTGAAATGGTATGTAAAGACAGGCTGGTACAAGGAAGATTTTTGGTACACTTATCCTGTTGTTGCAGAAACATACGATGGTTTCCTCAATGACATTTATGGCTTTCATGTAAAAGAGAGCAATGCATACGAAGCCCTGGATAGCGCAAGGTCGGGATACCTTGCAGAAGGGAATGTTGGCGGTGGTACCGGCATGATGTGTCTTGGATTTAAAGGCGGGACAGGAACTTCATCAAGAGTAGTAAAGATCGGAGACTCTACGTATACCGTCGGCGTGATGGTACAATCAAACTTTGGCGGGAAGCCGAATTTTACCGTGGCGGGTGTTCCTGTTGGAAGAGAACTAAAAGACACTTTGAATTACGAATTCAAATCCCCTCCTTCATACCGCCAGGATGGTGATGGATCGATCATAGTTGTGGTGGCAACAGATGCGCCGGTTTTACCGCACCAGTTAAAAAGGATTGCAGCAAGGGTGCCACTAGGTATTGGCATTGTCGGTGGCCGGGGAGAGAATAGTTCAGGGGATATCTTTATTGCTTTTTCAACAGCTAATCCTAATGCATTTCAAAGAACCGTTTTTACAAAACTGGATGAATTACCTAATGATATGATCAATCCCTTATTTAACGCCACGGTACAGGCAACAGAAGAGG
>DATHEH010000258.1:0-3976 GCA_035318685.1 Ferruginibacter sp. | reverse complement strand
AAAATCCTTCCAGTGCTTCAACTCGCTTTTGCTTTCAATAAAGTGCGACTGGTTCTTTTTCGTAAACGTATTATATAAAGAAGAGGAAGAAGCCGAGCTTTTGTTCTCTTCTGTAAATGGTTTCGATACAGCATCCAGGGTTTGTATAGACGGGTCAAGTTCAAAATCCAATGTAGGCGTAATGCTGAACTGTGCGAGTGCATGTTTAATAGCACTCTGCACAAAGGCGTAGACAATCTTTTCATCCTCGAATTTTATTTCCTGCTTGGTAGGATGAACATTGATGTCAAGCTGCGATGGATCCAGGTCGATGAATAAAGTGTACATCGGGAAACTATCCTTCGGTATCATTTCGTTAAAGGCGTTCATCACCGCGTGATTGAGATAGGCGCTTTTAATGAAACGGTTATTCACAAAAAAATACTGGTCACCACGGGTCTTCTTGGCCGTTTCCGGCTTTCCAACAAAGCCATAGATGTTCATGTAATCCGTCTGCTCCTGCACGGGCACCAGTTTGGCAGCATAATTATTTCCCAGCACCTGCACAATTCGTTGCTTCATTGTTCCTTTTTCCAAATGGAAAACTTCCTGCCCGTTGCTCGTAAATGAAAAGAATATCTCCGGGAACGACATCGCCACCCGGATGAATTCATCAACAATATGCCTTAACTCGGCAGCATTGCTTTTTAAAAAATTCCGCCTTGCAGGAACATTGAAAAAAAGGTTCTTCATCGCAATACTCGTTCCGCCGGGCACCGCAATGGGTTCCTGTTTTATTACCAAACTATTCTCTATCTCAATATAAACACCCGCTTCATCCCCGGCTCTTTTTGTCTTTAACTCAACCTGCCCCACGGCTGCAATACTTGCCAATGCCTCGCCGCGGAAACCCATTGTCCTGATGCGGAAAAGGTCCTCAATATTTTTTATTTTAGAAGTAGCATGCCTTTCAAAAGCCATCCTTGCATCGGTCTCACTCATGCCCTTTCCATTGTCGATAACCTGTACCAGGGCTTTACCGGCGTCGTTAACGAAAAGTTTAATTTCATCTGCACCGGCATCCACGGCATTTTCCAAAAGCTCTTTTACCGCACTGGCCGGGCGTTGTATAACTTCACCGGCTGCTATCTGGTTGGCTATGTTATCGGGTAATAATTGAATGATATCGGGCAAAATCCTGTAATTTAGAACCTCAAAAATAACACATCCTTTCCACTATAAAATTATTAGAAACGCATGCGAAAGATCCAGCTAATATTATTCCTTTTTATTACCCTTCATGGCTTTTCACAGAACAGGGCAACCGTATGGACGGACAGTGTTTTTAAGACCTTAAGCCCCGATGAGCAGATCGCACAGCTGATGGTAGTAAGGCTATCAACCATTGGCCCGGGCAGAACGGTGACATTTTTCGACAGCACCGTAGCAGAACTGATCAAACAATATAATATCGGGAGTATCTGTGTTTTCCAGGGAAGCCCGGTAAAACAGGCAAATATCCTGAACCGTTTGCAGGCTATGGCAAAAACCCCGCTTTTAGTAACCATTGATGCAGAATGGGGTGTTGGTATGCGCATGACCGACAGTGTGCTTCCATTACCCAAACAAATGATGCTGGGTGCCGTACAGGATTCCAACATTGCTTACCAGTATGGTAAAGTTGTTGCCGAGCAATGCAAAAGGATCGGTATACAGGTGAATTTTGCACCTGTTGTTGATGTGAATAATAATCCTGATAACCCCGTTATCAACGACCGGAGTTTTGGAGAAGATAAATACAAGGTTGCATCTTTTGGTATTCAATACATGAAAGGCATGCAGGACAATGGGGTGATGGCCTGTGCCAAACATTTTCCCGGTCATGGTGATGTAGCCGTGGATTCTCATTTCGACCTGCCGCTCATCAAAAAATCAAGGCCGGAGCTCGAAGCACTTGAGTTGTATCCGTTCCGCCAAATATTTAAAGCGGGTGTTGGCAGTGTGATGATTGCTCATTTATATATCCCTTCGATCGACACCAGCGCCAACCGTGCTACTTCTCTTTCAAAGAATAATGTAACCCATCTTTTAAGGAACGAACTGGGTTACCAGGGATTGAGTTTTACTGATGCCTTGGAAATGCAGGGAGTAAGAAAATTCTTCCCTGATGGAAGCGCTTCTGTGGAATCCATCATTGCCGGAAACGATATGCTTTGTTTACCAGGTGACGTGCCACTTGCTATCGCGAAAATAAAAGAGGCGATCCAAAATAACCTGATCACCTGGGTCGATATTGAAAAGCATTGCAAAAAAGTATTGATGGCTAAATATCAATATGGCCTCGCAAGGCTACAACCCATTAACACCAATAACCTTACCAATGACCTGAACAGCAAGATCCCTTTTATGCGAAAGCTTATTGCAGAGAATGCTTTGACCGTTTTGAAAAAAACGGATGCCGGCTTCTTCCCCATGCCTGCGGTAACAAAAGAAAAAACAGAAGTGGCTTATGTAAGTATCGGCATGAACAGTGACAATGCTTTTGCAAAGCGCATGCGCATGGATTACAATGCAGACGTTTTCTATTTCGATTATAAGCAGGATGCGGCAAAGATGAGCGAAACACTTGCGTCAATAAAAAAGCAATACAAAAAAGTAGTTATTGGTGTTCATGCATACAATCGTGTGCCTGCAAATAATTTTGGTCTTAGCAAAAATGCTGTGGACCTGGTGAGCCAGCTACAGCAAAAGAGCAATACCATCACTTTTGTTTTTGGAAATCCTTATGCCATTAAGAACTGGTGCAATGCAAAAAATTTAGTTGCCTGTTATGAAGACGACGAGATCATTCAAAACACAGCAATAGATCTTTTACAGGGAAAGATACCGGCCAAAGGAAAACTCCCTGTTACCGTTTGTGAAAACTATAAATACGGAACAGGCATTGTATATAATGCGTTATCGCCGGTCAACCCCGCCAAACTAAAGCTCGATCCTTTAAAACTTACCGTCATCGACTCTATTGCGGGAGATGCCATTGCAAAGGGTGCAACCCCCGGTGCTGTTGTATTAGTAGCCAAAGACGGTAAGATCGCTTACTATAAGACCTACGGCAGTTTCTCGTATGATAATGCTGAACCCGTAAATAAAGAAGCCATTTACGATATGGCCTCTGTTACAAAGATCTGCGCCACTACCATTGCTGTAATGAAATTATACGATGAAGGAAAGATAGAACTTAAAAAAAAACTCGGTGATTACCTGCCCTGGGTAAAAGGAACCAACAAAGAAAACATAACGATAGAAAACATCTTACTCCACCAGGGAGGTTTGGTAGCTTACATTCCTTTTTACCGCGAGACCATTGATGCCAATGGCGTTCCTTTTCCAAAATATTACGCTTCAAAACAAAATGATTCATTCAGCATAAGGGTGGCCAAAGATCTTTATATGCGTAATGACTGGCGTGATACGATCTACAAACGCATTTTACAGAGCCCGATTGGCCAGGCAAACAAATACATATACAGTGATAATGATTTTATTTTTTTAGGAAAAATGGTGGAAGCCATAAGCGGCCTCACCCTGGATGAATATGTAAAAAGAGAATTTTACAAACCGATGGGTTTGACAACAACCGGTTTTAAACCTGCAGAACAATTTGCCCTGAACAGGATAGCGCCTACAGAACAGGAAAAAAATTTCCGCTTGCAATCCCTTCGCGGAGACGTACATGATCCCGGCGCAGCCATGTTTGGTGGAGTGGCAGGCCACGCCGGGCTTTTCAGCAATGCTTATGACATGGCAATGATCATGCAAATGTTGTTGAATGGTGGAACCATGAACGGGAGAAGATATCTCCAAAAAGAGACCGTTGATCTTTTTACGGCATACCATAGCTCCATCAGCAGGCGCGGATATGGTTTTGATAAGCCCGAAAAAGATAATTCCACAAGAAAAGAACCATACCCGTCTGAAAAAGTTTCTGCCCTCGCCT
>DATHEH010000257.1:0-5143 GCA_035318685.1 Ferruginibacter sp. | reverse complement strand
AAGTGGTGGGATAAGAAAAAGCAAAAATTAAAGGAACCCGAGAGGCGTAATGTCCGCATCTGGCCTCACGACAGGGTAGGAGACATTATCATACTGGGTTTGATCTTTGGAATACTCGGCGCAAAGCTGTTTGATAACCTGGAAAACTGGAATGATTTTGTTAAGGATCCCATAGGAAGATTATTTTCTGCAAGCGGCCTGACATTCTATGGTGGTTTGATCGTAGCGGCTATTGCTATATGTTGGTATGCTTCAAAAAGAGGAATTAAGATCATACACCTTGTTGATGCTGCCGGGCTGGCTTTATTACTTGCTTATGCAGTTGGCCGCATCGGCTGCCAGGTATCAGGCGATGGTGACTGGGGTATCTTTAACAGCGCTTATGTAAGTGATGCTACCGGTAAGGTTACAGAAGCAGGGCCGGGGGATTTTCAAAAACAATTGCAGAAGAATGCCAGCTATTTTTTAGAGGGTAAGGTTTTTGATAGTGATTCTGTTAGTACACCCGTAACAGACCGGACCTATGAAAGCCTCGACCTGGTGCCACACAAGTCATTTAAAGGCCCTTCGTTCTTACCCACCTGGATGTTTGCTTATACCTATCCCCATAATGTAAATAAAGATGGGATTCAAATGCCCGATTGTAATGAAGAACATTGCAGGGTATTGCCCCAGCCCGTTTTCCCTACGCCTTTTTATGAAACTGTCATATGTACCATCCTGTTCATCTTCCTCTGGAGTATCCGTAAACGTATAGTCGTGCCGGGAGTAATGTTTGGCCTGTACCTTATAGTAAATGGCATAGAAAGGTTCATGGTAGAACTAATAAGGGTAAATAATACCTATAATTTCTTTGGATTTCATCCAACCCAGGCCGAAATAATCTCTGCATGCCTTGTGGTTGCCGGGATAATATTGATCATAATCGTTCAAAAAAGGGCAAAGACCGGTTCCTGATTTAATCTCCATTCGTTTTCTTTCTTAGGAGCGATTGTAACCTTTTAATGCAGCGTTACGTATAAAGGCATATAACCACATATCCCTGAAAATCGCCGTTCAGTATAAAACAATGTACTATGCAAAACAAAGTACCTACTTTTGTGAAGTAGTTATCAAAGTATATAACTACATTTTTTAATAGCCATTTAAAACAAAAAGTATAGCCATGAAACAAATTTTCAGCCTGCTGGCTGCTATGAGCATCGCTTTGTCCAGTCTAGCCCAAACTTCACCGGAAAAATAACCGGTAGTATCAAAGACGGTGGTAACCAAAAGGTTATCGATGCCGCATCCGTGTCTCTTCTAAAGGCAAAAGATTCCGCACTGGTAAAGGTAGCCGTAACCGATAAAGACGGTAATTTCTCTTTTGAAAATGTAAAGGACGGCAATTACCTGGTTTTAGCCTCCTCCATAGGACATGCTAAAACTTATAGCCCGGCTTTTACACTTTCGGCAACAACTCCAACCTCACACGTGGGGGTATTACAGCTTGTACTTGCGGAAAAAGCCATGAAAGAGGTAACTGTTACTGCTAAAAAGCCACTTATTGAAAGAAAGCTTGACAGGACAATCGTTAATGTAGATGCATCCATTACAAGTACTGGGAGCACCGCCCTGGAAGTTTTGGAAAAAGCACCGGGGGTTTCTGTTGATAAGGACGGTAATATCAGTCTTAAAGGAAAATCAGGCGTTATTGTTTACCTGGACGGACGCCCCAGCTATCTAAGTGGTCCGGACCTCGCAAATATGTTGCGCAATATGACGGCCAGCCAGCTTGACCAGATCGAGATCATGACCAACCCTCCTGCAAAGTATGATGCAGCAGGTAATGCAGGCGTTCTCAATATCAAAACAAAAAAGAACAAGCAGTTTGGTTACAATGGCAGCATAACCACAGGTTATACCCAGGGCCGCTACGCTCGCTTTAATGAGACTGTGAGTTTCAATTACCGTAACAGTAAAGTTAATTTTTTCAGCAACTTTAACTATAACCGCAATCACAGGGGCGAAGACCTTTATATTACCAAGAATTTCCGTGACAAGGTTACAAAGGATATCAATTCAATTTTTGACCAGGAAACGCATATGGAGAACCAGCGTCATTTTTATAGTGCAAAAATGGGATTGGATTATAGTGTATCAAAGAATACAACAGTAGGCGTTGTTCTGAATGGTTTTTATAATCCAAGTTTATGGCAGAGCAATACTAATACACTTATTTATGATCCGAATCATAGCCTTACAAACCAAACAACTGCCTATACTGAGAATAAGGAAAAGTGGAAGAATTTCAGTTCAAATTTTAACTTCCGCACGAAGTTGGATACAGCAGGGCAGGAGATCACAGCCGATGTAGATTTTGTTCAGTACAAGGCCGGCAGCATACAACCCCTTACCAGTACTTACTACGATAACATGGGCAATATGATTAAGGCTCCGGAGGTTTTACTGGGTACATTACCAACCAACATTAAAATCTACAGTGGTAAAGTGGATTATACATTGCCCTTGAAAAAGGATGCAAAATTTGAAGCAGGCATTAAAACAAGTTTTGTAAATAATGATAACGATGCCCGGTACGATAGTCTTAAAACAAGTCATAGTGTGCTGGACAGTGGCCGCAGTAACCATTTTATTTATGATGAGAACATTAATGCAGCATACGTCAATTACAGCAGGCCCCTTGGGAAAAAATGGAGTGCACAGATGGGCTTAAGGGTAGAGAACACCAATTCAAAAGGTATTTCAAAAGGGTACACGTATAACAAGGTGGAAGATAAATTTGAATACACGGAAACCAAATTCAGCAGGTCATATACACAGTTATTCCCTACAGTTTACCTGCAATACACTGCCAACGAAAAAAATCAATTCGTTATTAATTACGGTCGCAGGATCAGCAGGCCTGATTACGAGGATATGAACCCGTTTGTGCATTTCCTTGACAGGTATACTTTTGAGCAGGGAAATCCAAACCTGAGTGCACAGTTTGCCCACAATATCGAATTGAGTCATACTTACAAAGGTTTTTTCACAACTACAGTGAACTATACGGCTACCGAAAATATCATCCAGCAGGTGTTAGAACAAAATGATCTAACCAACGAAACCTATATCAAGAAAGCTAACATAGCCAGTGCAAAACAGGTTGGTTTAGCAGTTACAGCAAATAAATCAATTACCAAATGGTGGAGCGGGAATGTTTATGTAAATGTTTTCAATAACCATTTTAAAGGCCTCGTAAATAAAGAGCCTATATCAATTGGTATCACCAGTTATATGGTTCAGTTGCAACAGCAGTTCAAATTTGGTAAAGGTTGGTCGGCAGAACTAAGTGGCGTTTATCGCAGCAAAGGGGTAGAAGGCGTTATTTATATCAAGCCCATTAAACAGGTTAATGCAGGTATAAGCAAACAGGTTTTAAAAAATAACGGCAGCATCCGTTTGAATGTACGTGATATTTTTGCTGGTGGGGTTTTCAAAGGCTATAGCAGGTATGGTACAGTAGATGCAAGTTTCAGGAATGTAAATGACAGCCGTGCCGCAAGTCTTACATTTACTTATCGCTTCAACAAAGGAAAACTGAAAGCGGGCAGCAACAAGAAAAACAACGGTGCAAGTGATGAACAGAACAGGGTTAAGAGTGCCGGCTGATCAGCGCATTCAATAAAATTAAAAAAGAACTGGTCATTTTGTAAAAACCTGTCGCCTTTGTGCGATAGGTTTTTTACTTTTGACAAAACTTATCAATTATGCCATCTTTTGATCTTGTAAGTAAAGTTGACCTGCAAACCCTTGACAACGCCATAAACGTGGTTAATAAGGAAATAACCAACCGGTTTGATTTTAAAGGTTCACACGTGGTTATTGACCTTAACAAAAAAGAAAACAAAGTGAACCTGGAAGCAGATAGTGAAATGAAGATCCAGCAGATCATTGATGTGATGATCAGCAGGAGTATGAAACAGGGACTTGCAGCTGAGATATATGACCTGAGCAAAGAAGCTTTTCCCAGCGGTAAAGTAACGAAGAAGGAAGTGATTGTCAGGAATGGCATTAAACAGGAAGATGCAAAGAAAATTGTAAAGCTGATAAAAGACAGCGGCCTTAAGGTACAGGTAGCAATAATGGATGATATCTTAAGGGTAACGGGTAAAAAAATTGATGACCTGCAGGAAGTTATACAGGCCTCTAAAACCTGGGGCCTTAATATAGCCCTGCAGTTTATTAACATGAAGAGCTAAACATATTTAATTTTATAATGTTACAACAGTGAAAATTCACTAAAATGCCCTAAATTTGCAGCTTTGAATAACTAGTACGGCAAAACCCGTACGCAAAATGATAAAAGATTATGAAACAAGGCATTCACCCAGACGGGTACAGGCTGGTAGTTTTTAAGGACATGAGTAACGGAACCCAGTTCCTGAGCCGTTCAACAGCTCCTTCGAGAGAAACAGTTACTTATGAAGACGGTAAAGAATACCCGGTAATCAAACTGGAGATATCTAATACTTCGCACCCATTTTATACCGGTAAGAACGTACTGGTTGATACTGCGGGCCGTATTGATAAGTTCAACAAGCGGTACGAAAAAAAGGCAAAATAATTTAATTTAGATCATTATCTTTATTTAAAGTTTGTTTTTCATGGCTATACTTTAAGTCCCTCTGGTTTTCCGGGGGGATTTTTTTTACCCCTCTTTTTCTCATCTAAAATAAACCTTCCGGGTTTTCAAAGGTCTTACTGGCAAATGCCAGGAACTAGCCCGGGTATTTTATTGAAACAACTGAACCTGCTTGCAAATGCTCTGCCTGCTGGTTATATTTGTATTGTTCAACCTATACCAACGCAAATGAGAAAAAAGCTGCTTTTTTTAGCTGCCGTGATCAGCTCCGTTACGGTATTTTCTCAGGATTTCTCCAACAAGGGTAAAGATTTTTGGGTAGGCTATGGCTCTCATTGCGATATGTACAATGGCAATGGCACGTTGAACGCAACAGGGGGCGCCCAGGAGATGGTCTTGTATTTTGCAACCGAAGCCATTACCACAGTTACCGTATCCATACCCGCGTTGGGATTCACACAAACCTATGCGAATATTCCTGCCAACACCGTTTTTGAAACAGCACCGCTGCCCAAG
>DATHEH010000256.1:0-9442 GCA_035318685.1 Ferruginibacter sp. | reverse complement strand
ATTTCTATTTTCAGCCCCTTACTTACTTACCACATAGATCACAGAACTGCATTTCTTATGGTTGCCCATTGCTTTCAGGTTGGATACAAAACCATTGAAGAACGCTTTCAACACATTTCCCTTCCCGTTCTTATAGGTCTCGCTCAGCATGCTTACATAAAAACTGTCGTACCACATAGGCTTGCAGGCAATAAGCTTTAAGTTATAAGTACTAAGTAAGTGTTCCATGCCTTTTGGAGAAAAATGATAGAGGTGCCGGGGTACATCCCAGGCAGCCCAGTGTTGCTGGTATATATCTGCATCATAGGATGTGTAATTGGGTACAGCAATGAATAATTTGCCGTTGGCTGTAAGCAGGTCTGCAATTTGCTTTATATAAGCGTGCAGCTCGTGTACGTGCTCCAGCACATGCCACATGGTAATGGCATGATAAGAACCGGGCTTTAATTCAAATAATCTTCCGGGTTCCTCCGGGTGAATATCATATAGTTCATCAGCTTTTTTTCTCGCAACAGCATCGGGCTCCAAACCGGTAATGGCCCAGCCGGCTTCTTTCATGGCATGCAGGAAGGCCCCGGTACCACAACCGATATCCAGTATATCTCCTTTCGTCATACCCACTTCCTGTGTTACCAGTCGCCTTTTAGACGCAAGTGTTCTCTTTCTTACCAGGTGATAAAGACTATTGATCAAGCCTTTTTTTGTATCGCTGTGTGAAATATAATTATCGGAAGCATAATACGCTCCTATTGCATCCTGCGCCGGAGTATCCTGTGTAAACCTTGTTGTACAACTGTTACAATGCCAGATTGAAAATTCCTGTTTAGAAACGGTATGGTCCTTTGCGGAAAGTCGGGGTTCTATGGATTCGTTCTTACAAACCGGGCAACTGGTATAGTGGATCATGAAAGATTAAATTTTGACTGCATTTCCAAATGCTGTTCCGGCGCCACCAGCATTTAAATAAATAAGCAGGCTGACCAGGCCGATGGCCCCAAGTACAATGGCCCATACCCACCAGCGGTTCTTAACTACAGGGCTGTCATTAAAATATTCTGCCATTACTGTGTTGGTGGTTTCCTTATCGCCTACCAATATATGATGTTCTGCATCGGGGTGTATCACCCTTTCCGCAAATACAGGCTGTAAAAAAGCTGCAGGTAACTCCTCCTGTTTAAAACTGATCTTCCCATCCTTACCCTTAAAAAAATTGCCGATGCCTACCAGTTTTGCTCCTGCCGCATGACCCGCAACTTCTGTCTTCAGGTTATCGCATAAATGGTCAAGGGCTTCAGTTGCCTCATAGATATCGCTCTGCGTTCTGTCAGCAACATAATTGAGGAAACCTGAAACGTCCACCTCTTTGTGTTCGAATTTAATAACAGGTTTTGGCGAACTTATTTGCTTGCTGCTGATATCGGCTTCAGCCCCCGCCATATGCATCGACAAAGTGCCGAGACCGGGCAAAGGACATCTTCTATTCTGGAAAAGGTATGAAGCGATCAATTGGTTCATGAACAGCATTTGATGCGCAAAGGTATGTGATAAAAAGCCTCAGCCCAACCCCCGTCCGACCGGGTAGTGTATCAGTTTGAACCACATAGCAACATAGAACACAATAGAAATCACATAGAACTATGTGGAACCTATGTGTTCTATCTTCCTATGTGGTTCAGAATCTAATAAAAGGTAAGCTAAATGAAACTGAGACACTACCTCCGACCGTGTCATCCGGGCGGGCCTCTCCTGTGGAGAGGGAACGTGAAGATTGGATCTCACAAATTAAAAAATTCCCTGCTTTAATTTCGCTAAAATCTTCTACATATCCTCCCCCACCGAGGTTCTCTGAAAGAGAACGAACGCAGTTCAAGAGTGGGCTCTAAAAACTTACTTTCACACCACCCAGGAAATTCAGGCCGTAGACCTCGTAATTATGCCAGCGCTGGTATTTCGTGTTAAAGATATTATTCACGTCCATCCATGCGCTGAAGGTTTTATTTATTTTGAATTCGATGCCCGCACTGAAATCAGAGCCGGGACTAAATACCCTGCTCACATTTCCCTTCTCCAGGTAATGACCGCCGCCAAATGCATAAAAATCTGCTTTAACCAATACCTGTTTGATAGCCCACCAACGCAAGGAACTGGTGAACTCCATCGGGATGGTATGCCATGCTTTTGCATTATCCTTCATGCCGGTATAGCCGTTAAAGGTTAATCCTGCAGTAACGGTGAACTTGTCCTGGTTGATATAACTCACATCACCATGAACGCGAAGGTTCTTCACCTTTGATTCATTACTGAGGAGAAAAGCCTTGCCATCGGTAGCCGTGTCATTGATAAAGAAAGGCAGATTGGTATAGCTCACCAATCCTGCTTTTGCATTGAAGTTAAAATGCTTGCCCAGCGTAGCTTTTACACCAGCATAATATTCTATCTCCTTGGTGTTGATCTGTGTTGACAGCGTTTGCAGGTAAGGATTTATGGCCGAAAGGTTACGGTAAGAATTTTTTGTAAGACGTCCTATCCAACCCGCCTGGAATGCAATTTTATTCTCGAGGAGCTGGGCCTCTGCAAATACATTGGGCAACCAAACAAAATTACCGTTATCCCAGGTAGGTAATATACCGCCATTGACACTGAACCTTGGTGTTGACATGATCAGCGAAGGTGCCACCTGGAAAATATTATTGTTGAGGTTCACATTCGGTATAAGGTTCTTTGAACTATACCGCGTCATGTCTGCCTTGCCTTCCACTTTAAAAGAAAATGCTTCACCAAATTGTTTTTCAACCGGTGCTGTGAGAATGAACGAGGTTTCCATCAGCTTATTGGTGTTGATGAAATTACTGATCTGCAGGCTGGGATTATACTTAATCCCATATTCACCTATTACAGTATTGCGCATGCCTATAAAGCCCGAAATATCCCTGAATTGCTGGCGTACATCCTTTTTGCTGAAAACATATGCGTTGTGGTCAAATCCATAAAGAAAATTGTCTTTCATCCTTAATGCAGCACCTGCATATATTTCATTCCTGCCCGTAAATACACTACCTGCTGCCCTAACGTGCAGGTCGGTATAATCCTGGTAGCGGATCTTTCCTTTGGAAGAGATATACTCTGCAGTAGCACTCGCCAGGAATCTTTTACCATCACCGAAACTAAACCCGGCATTTACGTAAGGCGTTGAAAAATTACCATAACCAACTTTTACAAAATTCCCGGGGCCAAGGTATATGCTGGTATCCTGGTCCAAAGCCAAAGGCTTCAAAGAAACGGGCTGGTAAGAATAAAATAGATTCTGTACCGGGATATTGTACGTAAGGTTCGGCCGGCTGCTATCTGCATTCAAATGAGATGCAGAGAAATTTATCTTTACAGCATTACGCAATACGGGTTTGTAGGAAGACGTAATGTCGATGGTTGTTTTTTTGCTGCTGTCTTTTTGTGCAAAGCCAAGCAGGGATACCAGGGTAAGAACAAAAAGTATGATCAACCTCATAACAAATAATCTGTAGCGGCTCAGGTCAATGACCTTTATTCCTGCAGGCGGGATATTAAAATATTTTTTAGTTATACTTTCCATTTTTCTTTTTTAGGTTCTTCTAATGCTGGTTTTTATTAATTCTCGGCTACCTTGCTCACATTCTTTTCTTCTGCAACTGCCTTATCGAGTTTTTGCTGTGCTTCACTCTTCAACTCGGGGATGACAGAATTCTTTGCCACACTTTCATAAGTTGCTTTTGCATTGAAATAATCTTTCTGTTGCATGAATATGTCGCCCAGTAAAATATAGCTCCTGGTCACCCAATGATCGTATGAACCCGTTTCCCTGATCACTGCAAGTGCAGATTTTTCTGCTAGTGCAAGGCTGCCCATGGTAAACTGGCAATTGGCGATCTCGTACCTCGCTTCTGCACCCCATGCAGATTTATTAATGGCCGCCAGGGACCTGAAAGAAGCAATGGCACCTGCACAATCATTGTTCACCTGTTGAGATTTACCCAATACCAGTAAGGCGATCGACCTGTCATCGGTACTGAGGCCTTTTTTGGTGAGCAAGTTCTTGGTGGCATCATTGGCCTGTGCATAATCTTTAAGCTGGTAATAGGTACGTACCAGGCCACGTAAGGCTTCCAACTGGTTATCCTGGTTTACGGCACCGGCTGTGAGTGATTCAAAATATTTTTTTGCAGCCAGGTAATTTTTCTGTTCAAAATAACTGATCCTTGCCGCCTCCAATGTGGCTCTTTCAAAGAAGCGGTTCAGGCCTTTTCCATTCACATAATCGTAACCTGCCAGGGCATTAGGCCAGTCCTTTGCTTTTGTATAGCACTCACTGCTGTAAAAATTAGCTTCAAGTACGTAGGAGCCTTCAGGGTATTGTGATAAATAATTTTTAAACCCTGCAATAGCTGCATTACAGTCATTGGCATTGTACTTTAATTCTGCAGAAGTATAGGTAAGTGAGTCCGCCTCGTTCACAGAGATGTTCTTGCCATACCTGCGCATGAGGTCGATATATTCATTCGGCTTTCCTATCTCCACGTAAATATTCTTCATGATGTCCATCGCGTCATCGGCCTGGGGTGACTGCGGGTATTTTTCAATGAGGGTTTGATAATTTGTAAGCGCCTCGTTATTTCGGTTGGTATTATAGTAACACAATCCAAGTTTTAAATAAGCAGTGGGTTTCAGGCCACCGGCATCTTCTGCATTCAATATGGTATTCAGGTAGGGTATGGCTTCTGCAAATTTTTCATCGGCAATATAGGTCAGCGCAATTTCCATGTTCACGTCAGCTGCGAGGTTGCTCTTGGGATACTGGCGGATGACAGCGTTCAATGTTTTTATTTTCTCAGAAGAACTTTTTACGCCTGCGATCAGTGATTTTTGGAACATGGCATAATCACTTTGCGGCAATGCATTGCTGATCACGTTATCATACATGGCATTGGCCTTTGCAAATTCCCTGTTCATAAAATAACAATCGGCACTGCGTACATAAGCATCCTGCTCCATGGCCGGTGAGGTCACCGTAACGGATCTGGTTATTTGCTCAAAAAAGCCAAGCGCCTTTGTATAATTTTCTTTTTGCAGCCAGCTATAACCGAGGTTATACTTTGCCGCATTGTTATTTGCCTCTCCCTGTGCAGGTACATTGGCCTGCAGGTAAAAACTGAGGTACCTGATGGCGAGATCATATTCTTTGTTGCGGTAAGCTATTTCGCCTTTCCAGAAATTGGCATAGGGTGTAACTGCTGATGCCGGCAATGCAAGTACCTTGGTCAGTATTTCATCGGCAGACTTTACCTGCTGATCGTTGATGAGTTCTACTGCCCTGCCATACAAAATGCGTGGATATACTTTTTGCATGGATGCCGTGGGCTTGTCAAAGGATTCGTATAAGGACAAGGCATCGGCGAAGTTATTGGTATTGGCCATCAGGCCTACCAGTATCTCTTTGGCCTCGGTATCATACTCGCTGGCGGGGTAATCGGCCAGGTATTTTTTCATTTCATTAAGCGCAATATCCTGGTAGCCCAGTTCATAAGAAAGCTTTGCGTAATTGAAACGTGATATCTGCTGTTGTAATTTATTGGAGCTGTTGTAGGCACTGAACTGGAATGCATTCCTTGCATTTGCCTTCTGGTTGGTTTTCAGGTAACAGTCGCCAAGGAGGTACATACTGTTCTGTCCCATCGAATCTGTCTCGGTACTCAGTTGCTTGAAGCCTTCGATGGCTTTGTTCCAATTCATGGCTTCGTAATAGCAGTAACTCAGCTCATACATGATCTCCTTGCTCACTTTTTCGCTGCTGTTCACATAGGCTTCCAGTAAAGGCAATGCCTTTTGATAGTTCTTTTTTTCAAAATAGAGCTGGCCTACCAGGAGGTTCATCTCTTTTTGATAGAATAAAATGCCTCCCCTCGCCAAAACACTTTCCCCGTAACGAAGCGCTTCATCTTTCTTACCCTGGAAATAATAGATCTCGGCGATATAGTAAGGAACAACTCCTTTATATGCTTCCTGTGTTTCTACCAGTTTGAATGACGACAGGGCCTCAGCATACTGCCTGTCATTATAACTCACAAAGCCATAGTAATAAGTTGCAGGTACATAATATTTATTATCCGGCATCTGGCTTATCTCGTAAAACAATGGCTTAGCCACTGCAAACTGTTTAAGATTGAAATAGCTATATGCTTTTTCAAACTTTGCATCGGCGATCTCGTCGTTGCTTAAATTCTCCAGCCCTGCCCTTTCATAATATTTCAGTGCATTGGTGAAGTCCTCCTTTACAAAATAGAATTTGGCCAGCTGGTAGCTCATCAGTTGCCGCCTGGGCTCGTTGCTCACCACGTTTATATAATGTCTTGCTTCGTCCTCGGCAACGGGTTGCTGTAATTTCAATTCGCAGGCGATGTAATAATAATTCACATCGTCATTGATATAAGTGTGATCGCTTATGGTATTGTCGGGGTACTGCGCCTTCAGCTCAGCAAACAAAGGATAAGCCAGTGCATATTGCTCTTTTACAAAAAGCTCTTTTGCATCTTTATACTTTTTTTCTTTGTCGGTGATCGCATGGGTTGGTTGGCAGAAAGCCGGGAGAGAAAATACCGCTGCAAGGAGCAGGATGGTAATTTTTTGTTTTATCATAGTATTTAAGGCGGTCATTTTTTTTTGCTGGGTGTAAAATTACTTGATCTCTTTTTGTAACAAACATCATTCCAAACATGTTGTGCATAAGTGGATAACTGATGTAAACAAAACGAATGTATTTTTACATTGCTGTTAATAAAATGATAAATAACTTTTTCTATGTAATTTTATAACAGTTTCAATAAAAATCTAAACCTTAAAAGAACTTCAAAAATGAGAAAACTATTTTCTGCAAAGTATTCTGCCGGGGCTGTAAGTGCGGCTATGTTGATCCTTCGTTTTGGTGTTGGCATCCTGATGCTGAACCATGGTTATCAAAAACTGATCAACTTCAGCGAACTGGAGCCAAAATTCATAAACTTCATGGGTATGGGAACAACGGTCTCCCTGGCGCTGCTGGTATTTGCCGAATTCTTCTGTTCCATATTCCTGATCCTGGGTTTATTCACCAGGCTGGCCACGATACCTTTAATCATTGCAACCTGCGTGATGATCTTCAAGGCGCATAATGGCGATGTATTGGGCGAGGCGCAAATTCCAACTTTGTTCCTTATTGGCTATCTCGTTCTGTTATTTGTGGGCCCGGGGAAAGCCAGTGTTGATGGTATGATAGGGAAATAATTTTCAGCTTTAAATATTACGTTTCATAAATGTTCGTCACCGAAACACAGATACGAATCCACTATGCCCTTACCGACCAGATGGGTGTGGTGTATTATGGCCATTATGCACAGTTTTACGAGATCGGCAGAACGGAAGCCATCCGCCAGATAGGATATACTTATAAAGAGATCGAGGCGCTGGGTATCATCATGCCGGTGGTTGACATCCACAGCCGTTTTTTGCGGCCGGCTAAATATGATGACCTGATCACCGTGAAGACCACTTTAAAAGAAATGCCTGCTCATTTTAAGATCGTATTCCATTCCGAGATCTATAACCAGCAGGATGAATTATTGAATACCGGTGTTGTCACCCTTTTTTTTGTAGATGCAAAAACCATGAAGCGGTGTGAGATGCCGGGGGAGTTGAAGGGTAAGCTGGAGAAGTATTTTACCCCAAACCCCTAAAGGGGCTTTGGCGTCAAAAAATTATAAGAGTTTTTGTTTTTAAAGTCGGTAAGCCAGCACTTATTAGATAGAATGCTAAACAAAAAATGATACTAGCTTAGTTCCCCTTTAGGGGACAGGGCTTACACCCTATCATGATCCACCTTCCAGTTCTTTATCGCTTTTTTAATGTCAGCGGATCTTAAATTTTCTTCCACTGCACGGTGGGCAAGGTCAACAAATTCATTATTGGGTGCAAAGCGCAGGGCAACGATCTGTGCCATGGTTAATTTAGTATCGAGCAATTTGCCGGTGATGGCAAAATAACGCAGGTTCTCTTCGGCCCTTATGGCCCTGTCCTGTGCCCTTAATGCAAAATACCGGGTATACCATGTCAATATAATAAGGACAAATGCAGTAAGGCAGATCAGTATGGGTGTGTAAAGGCATTCATCCTGCTTTATACAATAATTAAGATTGACAAATGAACCCACCAGCACAGCCAATACCAAAAGATAACCCAGGTAATGAAATACAGGAACGAGGCGGCTGTGGTTCTTATAATTTTGTTCTTGCATGGCAGTCGGTTTTAGTATGCTCAATTTACTTTAAAATATCCAGCAGCTTCCACATTTTTTCACGCACCGCCGTAGCGCTCCCGTCATAATTATTTATTATAAAAGCAAAACTATACTCAGCACCTGTTTTGCTTTTTACGTAACCCGTATAACTTCTTACGCCGCCTATCGAGCCTGATTTCATTTTGATACCGTTCTGCAGCGGCAGTGCATTCATAAAAGAAGCATACCACTCCTGCTCCCTTGCGTATTGCATTACAGTAACCAATGCATGTGTAGTAACCCGGTTGGCGGGAGAAAGTCCGCTGCCATCGATCATATGCAATGCCGGTCTTTGGATGCCTCTCGCTGCCCAAAAATCTTTTATGATCCTGATCCCGGTGTCGGTTGAACCAAAATTTGTTTTTTCATAGGAAATGGTCTTCAGCAATGCTTCACCATAAAGGTTCACGCTTTTTTGGAGAAACCAGTAGTTGATGCTGTCGAGGGATGGAGAATAAAAAATTAAAAGGTTTTTATCAGCAAGAGGCATTTTTTCTTTGTTCATAAGATAGTGAATACCGGTTTTGACCTTTCCGGAAAAGCTGATATTATTTTTTTGCCAAAGATCAGTAATTGCTTTTGCAAATGACAGCGACGCATTTGGCATTGCGCCTGAAACCGTAATGGTTTTGCCAGGACTTTGTACCGTTCCCCTCACATATGCCGTCACACCATCCTCGGGTAAATAAATGACGGAATTATCACCACTGCCCGGTTTACCCGTTCGCAGTTCATTGATCAATGCGGATACCTGTAGTTCCGGTTCCGTGCCTGCGATCTCAACAGGATCTCCGGGGTTTTTACCGGGCTTTAATATAAGGTCGTACTGGTTCTCGTGCCAGTTCAATGCCCTTGCTCCTGCACCGTAATAATTACCAATATCATCCCATGTCCAGCCCCCGGGCGTGGCCTGTGTTTCCCATTTGCTTTCATCAATGATAAGGTCGCCATTGATCGCCGTTATATTTTTTTCTTTTAGTGCAGCAATGATCTTTTGCAATATGCTATCCATCTTTGTACTCTCCCATCGCCAGCTGCCCAGTGTTGGGTCACCAACTGCTGTTATAAAAATATTGCCGTTTAATGTATTGCCAACAATATCTC
>DATHEH010000255.1:0-9079 GCA_035318685.1 Ferruginibacter sp. | reverse complement strand
GGTTTATCAAGTCATGAACTAAACCAGCCGGGGACATATAAGGATGTGAAGGATACGAGTGCGGTGGCCATGTTCAGGATAGTTAAAAATGAAAAATTAAAAATTAAAAATGTTGATGGCGACATGTTTCTAATGGCATGGACAACAACGCCGTGGACTTTACCATCAAACCTTGGATTGACAGTAGGGCCGAATATTGACTATGTGCTGGTAAAAACATTCAATCCTTATACTCACCTGCCGGTCAATGTGATCCTTGCCAAAGCATTGGTTGGAAAATATTTTAAACCTGAGGGAGAGAACGGAGATCTCGCAAATTATTCAGCTGAAGTAAAATTGCTTCCGTGGACCATCATTGCAGAATTCAAAGGAAGTGAACTGGAAGGATCAGCATACGAACAACTCCTACCCTCAGAAGCAAATAGTTTAGAAAAAATACAGGAAATAACCCCGGGCGCACAACCATTCAAAGTAATTACGGGTGATTTTGTAACTACCGAAGACGGAACAGGCATCGTTCATACTGCCCCTGCTTTTGGCGCAGATGACTTTCGTGTTGGCCAAAAAAATAACCTGGGCATTTTAACGCTGGTTGACAAGCAGGGAAAATTTGTTGATGGCGTTGGTGAGTTCAGCAACCGCTATGTAAAGAATTACAAGGATGAAAAAGATTATGTGGATGTGAACGTGGACATTGCTGTAAAATTAAAAAAAGAGAACAGGGCCTTTAAGGTTGAAAAATACGAACACAATTACCCGCATTGCTGGCGAACCGATAAGCCCATCATTTATTATCCCCTGGACGCATGGTTCATCAGGACCACCGCGGTAAAAGACAGGATGGTAGAACTGAATAAGACCATCCTCTGGAAGCCGGCTTCTACCGGCACGGGGCGCTTTGGTAACTGGCTGGAAAATATGGTGGACTGGAATCTGAGCCGAAGTCGTTTTTGGGGAACGCCATTACCCATCTGGAAAACAGAAGATGGCGAAGAAGAAAAATGTATCGGTTCAATTGAAGAACTCAACAATGAAATAAAAAAAGCTGCTGAAGTATTGGGCGGCGACACGAATAAGCATTATTTACATGAAGGCATTCTGGATCTCCATAAACCTTATGTTGATGAGATAACTCTTGTAAGTACGTCAGGAAAACCAATGCAGCGTGTGCCGGACCTGATAGATGTTTGGTTCGACAGTGGCGCTATGCCTTATGCGCAATGGCATTTCCCATTTGAGAATAAGGATACGTTCAAACAAAATTTCCCTGCAGATTTTATTGCTGAAGGTGTAGACCAGACAAGGGGCTGGTTCTATACTTTACACGCACTGGGTGTTTTATTATTTGACAGTGTAGCTTATAAAACCGTAGTAAGCAATGGACTGGTGCTGGACAAAAGCGGTAATAAAATGAGCAAGCGCCTTGGTAACGTGGTTGATCCTTTTGAGACCATCAATACTTTTGGGGCCGATGCCACACGCTGGTACCTGGTTACCAACGCTTCACCATGGGATAATATGAAGTTTGACCGGGACGGTATCAAAGAAGTGCAACGCAAATTCTTTGGAACTTTATATAATACCTACCAGTTTTTTGCACTGTACGCAAATGTGGATGGCTTTTCTTTTAAAGAAAATTACATTGCTGTAAAAGACAGGCCCGAGATCGACCAGTGGATCCTTTCTTCTTTAAATACTTTGATAAAAGATGTTCAGCAGAATTTTGACGTGTACGAGCCTACACAGGCCGGCCGCGCCATTGAAGATTTTGTAGATGCACATTTAAGCAACTGGTATGTAAGGTTATGCCGACGCCGTTTTTGGAAAGGAGAATACGAACATGATAAGATTTGCGCCTATCAAACGCTTTACGAATGCCTGGAAACCTTATCTAAATTAATGGCGCCCATCGCACCCTTCTTTGCAGACTGGTTGTTCAATAACCTGAATACCGTTTCCAACCGCTTTGCCCACGAATCAGTACACCATACTGATTTTCCAAAAGCAGATGAAAAAGTAATTGATACCGACCTGGAAAAAAGAATGCAGCTGGCACAGGATATCTCTTCTTTGATATTATCCCTTCGCAAAAAAGTAAACCTGAAAGTTCGCCAGCCTTTGCAAAAGGTCTTTATTCCTGCAATGGATACAACAATGGCAGCCAGGATAAAAAAGGTGGAAGATATCATTAAGGCGGAGACCAATATTAAGGAAGTGGATGTGCTGGGGGCCGAAAATGACTTCATTAAAAAGAAGGCCAAGGCCAATTTTAAAACCCTGGGTAAAAAACTGGGAGCCAAAATGAAATGGGCTGCTGAACAGATAGCAAATTTTGATAATTTCACAATTAATAAGGTGCAGGAAGCTGAATACCTATTGAACCCTGATCATGCTGTGGCAGGCGAAGAGCCAATTACCATCAATTCAGAGGACCTGGAAATATCTACCGATGAAATACCGGGGTATGAAGTAGCAGTAAAAGGCTCATTAACCGTAGCCCTTGATATCATCATTACAGATGATCTGAAGAAAGAAGGAGACGCAAGGGAATTTGTGAACCGCATCCAGAATATACGCAAGGACAGTGGTTTTAACCTTACTGACCGTATAGATGTTATAGTATCTGAAAATGGCAGGCTGCAACCTTCATTAATTCAATATAAAGACTATATTTGCGCCGAAATTCTGGCGGATTCGCTTACATTTTTGCCTCTTTTAACTGACGGCATTGAGGTTGAAGTGAATAACATATCATTAAACGTGAACGTACTTAAAAAAGGATAGTATGGCAACAAAAAAGAAAGTAGCTAAACCTGCTGCTAAAAAACTCGTTAAACCTGCTAAAAAAGCAACCCCGGCTAAGAAAACTGCCTCTAAGAAGGTAGCTGCTAAGAAGCCTGTTGCTAAAAAACCAGCTGGTAAGTCTGCTAAACCCGCCTCAAAGCCAGCAGCAAAAAAAATAGTAAAAGCGACCCCTAAAAAGGCGGTTGCTGTAAAAAAAGCTGCCAGGCCAATTGTAAAGGCAGCGTCAAAATCTGTAATAAAACCTATGACAAAAAAGATTGAAGTGAAAAAACCAGCAGCAAAACCTGTTGCGGTTAAAAAATTACCTGCGAAACCTACGGCACCCGTAAAAGCGAAGGATATCAAGATCATACCTGCTAAACCGGTTGTTTTACCTAAGATCAATACCAAAACATCCCGTAAGTACCAGCCTGATTTTACCAAATCTGTACTGGATCAACCCGTGCATGACCTGGGAGCGCCGATCGTTCGTTACAGCGATGCTGACCTTAATGAATTCAGGGAGCTTATCCAGCGCAAGCTTGAATCTGCTAAAAAAGAATTGTCTTATTTGCAGGGATTGATCACCCGCAAGGATGAAATGGGTGGTGATAATGATGATGCCCGCTACATGACCATGGAAGATGGCAGTATGAGCATGGAAAGAGAGCAATTGAGCCAGATGGCCAGCCGCCAGATCACTTTTATTGATCACCTGGAAAAAGCGATCATGCGCATTGAGAATAAAACCTATGGCATCTGTCGTGTTACAGGCCGCCTGATCGATAAAGCCCGTTTACGTGCCGTGCCTCACGCTACTCTGAGCATTGAAGCCAAGATGGGAGCGGTTAAATAAAGTTATACGTATTAAGTTATAAGTAAAGGAGAATGAGAGATCGTTCTTCTTTTTATTTCCAGACTGGATGCCGGATACCAGATACTTGATACTAAGGTGCCTCATCCGGGATCTGGTATCATGTTACTTCACCTCCTGCATATCCACCAGTCTTTTATAAAAGCCGTTTTGTTCTATCAGGGAATCATGTGTGCCTCTTTCCACGATCTCGCCTTTTTGCAGTACAATTATCTCATCTGCATGACGGATAGTACTCAGGCGATGGGCTATAACGATCGAGGTACGGTTATTCATGAGGTTATTGATGGCATCCTGAACAAGCCTTTCACTTTCCGTATCCAAAGCTGAGGTGGCTTCATCTAAAATTAAAATGGGCGGATTTTTCAGTACAGCCCTGGCAATGGTCATGCGCTGGCGTTCACCACCACTTAGTTTCATGCCGCGGTCGCCGATATTGGTTTCATAACCATTTTCCTTTTGCATAATGAAATTATGGGCATTGGCGATCTTTGCTGCCTGTTCTATGGAAGCCGGGGAAGCATTATCCATACCGAGTGCAATATTTTCAGCGATCGTATCATTGAAAAGGATGGGCTCCTGTGTTACGATACCCATTAATTTTCTTACCTGGTCAAGAGAATATTCTTTAATATTTATCCCATCTATCAAAAGTTCCCCGGAACTAACATCATGGAACCTCGGTACCAGGTCGGCCAATGTACTTTTACCGGCACCGCTGCTTCCCACCAGGGCAACCGACTTTCCTTTTTCGATCTTCAGGTTAATATTTTTCAGTATTACTACATCTTCATAAGCAAAACCAACATTCTTAAATTCGATAGCGTGTTCAAATAAATGGATCGGCTTGGGCGCAGTCGTTTCTACCATCACGGGGGCATGCAACACTTCTTCGATCCTAGCAATGGCTGCCGTGCCTTTTTGCATATTGTAAAAAGAAGTAGACAATGCTTTGGCAGGTGGGATGATCTGTGTGAATATCACGGTATACAGGATAAAGCTGGTTGCTGTCAGGCCCTTATTCCCCAATACCAATTGCCCTCCGAGATAAAGGATGCCGCACAGTACCAAAACCCCAAGGAATTCAGACAAAGGGGAAGCCAGGTCCCTTCGGTATTGCATCCTGTTCTTGATGCGAAACAGCCCCTTACTGTTATTGGTGAATTTTGCGGCGATAATTTTTTCCGCGGTAAAAGCTTTAATCACCCTTAACCCACCAAGCGTCTCTTCCAGTATCGATAATGATTCTCCCTGCTTGACCGCTGATTCATGGGATTGCTTTTTTAAAGAGCGGCTCACCCTGCCTATAATAAATCCTGTGAGCGGCAAAAAGACCAGCAGGAAAATAGAAAGCTGCGGACTTATAAAGACCAGGAATCCTAAATATACCAGAAGGGTCAGCGGATCCTTTATCAAACCTTCCATTGTACCTACCACCGAACCTTCCAGTTCTGATATATCATTTGTCAAACGGCTCATGATATCCCCCTTTCGCCGCTCAGTAAAATACCCGATGGGCATTTGCAATATTTTTTGGAACACCTCCTCCCTCAAGTTGTAAATGACACCATTACGTATGGGAGTTAAAACATAAAAGGATAAATAGGTAAAAAGGTTCTTAAATAAAACGGCAATAACTATCATTATACAAATGAGCATAACGGCATACATTTTATCATCCCCCGATATTCTCTGTAATTCGTAACTGAGATAATTGATCATGTCGCCGGAAGATGATATATGTTCGGGTTTTGCAATAATGGTAGATGCATCGTCTAAAAAGATCAGCTTAAGGAAAAAAGGCAGGGTACCCAGGGAGATCACCGAAAAAACAATGGATAAAAGGATGAACAGGAAGTATAATCCAATATTTGATTTATAAGCAGTAAGATAGCGGAATAGCCTTGCGTATTTTTTCATTGTTTTTAAAAATCGGTCAAATCAAGGCAAAGTAACTAATTTTACAACGATTAAAGCACAACATAATGTTAGAAGGCAAACGACAGAAGCAGGTGGCAGGATTGCTGAATAAAGAACTGAGCGATATATTTCAGCGCCTTGGATTATCCATGATGGATGGCGGAATGGTTTCCATCTCTTCGGTAAAGATCACACCCGACCTTTACGAAGTAAGGGTTTACCTTAGTTTTTTTAAAGTAACGGATACATTTGCTGCACTAAAAAAGATCGAAGAACGAAGCTGGGAAATAAAAAAAGAATTGACCGCAAGGGTTCGTCACCAGTTAAGGACCATGCCCACACTTACCTTTTATATTGATGACACTTTGGATTATGTAGATAAAATGGAACAGCTTTTTAAAGAAATAAAAAAAGACGAAGGAAAATAATTGATTGCCCTGGTCAACCCATTCATCATTTAAACTGCCGCCTTGTACCTCACTTTTGCATGGAGATATTTTAAAGCAAAAAAAAGTGCCAATGCCATTAATATTATTGCATGGGTAACACTGGGGGTCATTGCCTTCGCCACCTGCTGCCAGGTACTGGTATTGAGTGTTTTTAACGGCCTGGAGGGGCTGGTGAAGTCGCTGTATTCTTCTTATTACAGCGATGTGAAAGTGATTCCCGCATCAGGAAAAACTTTTACCCTCACTGCTGCACAGATATCTTCTCTAAAGCAACAACCGGCTGTTAAAGATCTTTGCCTGGTAGCGGAAGAAAAAGCATTACTGAAAAATTACGACGCCCAAACTGTTATCTACCTGAAGGGTGTGGATGATAATTATTCAAAGGTGAGCGGTGTTGCTGCCAAAACAAATCGTGGAAAATATTTTACCGGCACCATTGATGACCCTTACCTGGTCACAGGAGCGGGGATCCAGCATGCCGTTTCTGTGAACGTTGATCCATCCTTACCTGCGGGTGAGCTAACGGTAATATTACCTAAAAAGAACAGTGCTAATAATGACCCCCTTCAATCACTAAGTGAAGGATATATAAAAGCATCAGGCAGTTTTACCATTCAACAGGAATTTGATGACAGGTATGCTATTACCAATATTGATTTTATAAAACAGCAGATGGGTTATGGCGCAGATGAATACAGCGCTGTGGAAATAAAACTTAAAGAAAATGCAAACCCGCAGGAAGAGAAAAAGAATATCACTGCACTACTTGGCAAAACTTATACTGTTCAAACAAAATACGAACAAAATACCAGTCTTTATAATACCATGAGGCTGGAAAAGTGGGCTATTTATGGGGTGTTAACGCTGATACTGATCGTGTCGGCATTTACCATGGTAAGTGCCCTCACTATGCTGGTACTTGAAAAAAGAAAGGACATCAGCGTATTACAAAGTATGGGAACAAGCGAAAGAGGGATCCTGAAAATATTTTTAGCCGAAGGCTTATTATTGGGAAGTTTAGGAACAGGCATCGGTATCATTATGGCTGTTGTTATTTGTTTGATACAACAGGAATTTAAGCTGGTTAAACTGGGAGGAACTTCTTTCCTGCTGGATTATTTCCCGGTGAAGCTGATCGCTACTGATTTTTTATTAGTGTCATTAACAGCAACCGCAATTGCATTTACGGCTGCCTGGTTCCCGGCACGAAAAGCGTCAAAACAGGTTTTTGAATTGAGGTGACCTCACCTCCCTTCCTCCTCTCCCACAGAGAGGAGGCGGTACATTAAACATATCCATACATTTAATCCTACCACATCGTCATCATTACTTTATCGGCAATGAATCAAACAGTATTTTATTTAATTCAAACTTAATCTTCTCTTATATCTCCCAGTTCCCTCTCCTTCGGAGAGGGGTTGGGGTGAGGTTTCAATAATCTCCCAGTGTTTCGGGTAATTGCACCAAAGCTTTTTGCAACTGCTCATCATTGGGGGCAATTCCATGCCATTCATGACTTCCCTGCATAAAATCAATCCCCTTGCCCATTTCGGTCTTCATCAGGATAACAATAGGTTTGCCTTTACCTACAAAAGTTTTTGCATTTTTCAAACCGCCAATAACAGCATCCATGTCGTTACCATCCATTTCCAGTACCTGCCAGTTAAATGCCAGGAATTTTTCTTTCAGGCTATCAAGCGCCATAACCGCCTTGGTGGGTCCATCGATCTGCTGGCCATTCCAGTCGATCGTCGCGATAAGGTTGTCAACTTTCTTATGTGCCGCAAACATGATGGCCTCCCAATTCTGCCCCTCATCCAGTTCTCCATCCCCGTGTAATGAATAAACAATATTATCATCCCCATTCAGCTTTTTAGCTAATGCCGCTCCAATAGCAACACTCATTCCCTGTCCTAATGAACCACTGGCGATACGAACACCGGGCAAATGTTCGTGGGTGGTGGGGTGGCCTTGCAAACGGCTGTTCAATTTCCTGAAAGTATTGAGTTCTTCCAGGGGAAAATATCCGCTTCTTGCCAATGCGCTATAATAAACAGGGGAGATATGGCCATTACTTAAAAAGAAAAGATCTTCGCCAATGCCATCCATATTAAACTTTGGATCGTGCTTCATCACACTAAAATATAAAGCAGTAAAATACTCTGTACAGCCTAAAGATCCACCGGGGTGCCCACTTTGTACAGCATGAACCATACGCACAATATCTCTCCGGATCTGGGTTGCAATATCAGTTAAATTGTTCATAGATAGTTTATTACAAATTTTAATATATTGTACTTGGCTTTCAGCACATATGCCGCCTAGACATAAATGTTGCAAACCTACTTTAAAATCACCTCACCCGCAAAGTAAATGAAGCCCTCAGCCAGAATAGTTAATAATAAGTTCATAATTTATGCGTTATTTGCATACCAATATCGGGAAAGCTATTTTTTGTGCATTAAATTCCCCGGTATAAATAATCAGGCAACTCTTTTTCAAAAAAATGTGTCTAATTAAATAGATTTTAGGTTTTTATCCTCAAAACATATTTAATACTTTTGCATTATAATAAAAGGGCAGATTTAAACTTACAGAATGGACAATATCTTACTTAGTGCAGCCTTGGCTTTTTTGATCACCTTTTTTGCCATACCTGTTATTATACAGGTTGCTAAAGACAAAAAACTATTCGACGAACCGGACGAGCGTAAAGTTCATAAGACCGTTATCCCTACTTTAGGCGGCCTGGGAATATTTGCCGGTTTTATCATTGCCACATTAATGGGGGTTCCATCAGCCATTACTTCAGAACTTCAATATTTTGCAGCCGCTACCACGGTAATATTTTTTCTTGGGATAAAAGATGATATACTCGTTTTATCGGCAAGCAAAAAATTCATTGGTCAATTGATCGCTGCAGGTATAATTATTAAATTCGGCGGCGTACAGTTAACCAACATGCACGGTTTCTTAGGTATCTACGAGATACCACACATTGCAAGTATCATACTTACCATATTTACGATCATCGTTATCACCAATTCTTTTA
>DATHEH010000254.1:0-4269 GCA_035318685.1 Ferruginibacter sp. | reverse complement strand
CTGGGTAAGCCCTAAAAGCGCCGATGGTCCCATCATGAGCCATTCATTGATGAAGTTCAAGGTTTTTCCTCACCTGGAAAAAGGCACACCATTATTTTTTGTGCTCATCGATAACCTGAGGTTTGACCAGTGGAAGACCATACAACCCATTTTTGCAGAGAGCTTCCGCATTCATGAAGAAGAAACATTTTATTCTATACTTCCAACGGCCACCCTGTATGCACGTAATGCCATATTCGCAGGCATGATGCCTGTTGACATAGAAAAGCAATTTCCTGTTCAATGGAAAAATGATGATGAGGAAGGCGGGAAGAATATGTTTGAAGAAGATTTTATAAAAGCGCAATTAAAAAAACTGGGTAAAGGGGATCTGAAATATTCCTATACGAAGATCACCAATAACCACGATGGACAGAAGCTGGTGGATAATATCCACAACATGCTGGACAACGACATCAATATCATCGTTTACAATTTTGTGGACATGCTGAGCCATGCCCGTACAGAAATGGAAGTATTGAAAGAACTGGCAGGAGATGAGACCAGCTATCGCAGCATCACCGAGAGCTGGTTCGCACATTCACCATTACACCAGGCGCTTAAAAAGATCGCGGATAAAAAACTGACAATGATCGTGGCAACTGATCATGGCAGTGTAAGGGTGAAAACCCCGGTAAAGGTTATCGGCGATAAGCAGACCACGGCCAACCTTCGTTATAAGCATGGACGTAATTTAAATTATGAGGCCAAGGAAGTATTGGCTTTCAGGGATCCAAGGGAAGCAGGGCTGCCGGTTCCCAATGTGAACTCTTCTTTCATTTTTGCGAAAGGAGACCTCTATTTGTGTTATCCTAATAATTATAACCACTTTGCCAATTATTACCGCAATACTTTCCAGCATGGTGGGGTAAGCCTGGAAGAGATGATCGTACCGGTGATAAGGATGACAAATAAGTAAAAATTAAAAAGTCAAAACCCAAAACTTAAAGTCTCCACGCAATGGTGATAACTTAAAAACCAACAAAAGGCCTCTCCCTTTAACTTTGTGCACAACAAGTTTTTGGTTTTGAGTTTAAACTTTTGACTTTACAAATGAAATACACACAACACATATTAGATAAGATAGAAAAGATAGTTGAAGAAACCGGCTATGTGATACGTTATGAAAGAGGCACTTTTCAAAGCGGCTATTGCATACTGCAGGATAAGAAGGTTGTGGTACTGAATAAATTCTTTCAAACAGAAGGAAGAATAAATACGCTGATCGACCTGATGCCACAGTTAGATATAAACTTTGATGCGCTTACACACGAAAGCCAGAAGATGTATGAAGAGATCATGAGTGTTAATACCAGGTAACCGGGAATCAGTAATTGGTAATTTGGAATTGGGTGAGCAGTATTATACTAAATGCTTTTTACACTTTCCAAAATCTGCGATCACTTTAAATTATTAAACTCCTTCTCCTAATTCCCAATCCCTAATTCCCAAATCCCTATTTTTGTCATGTGCAATGCCCTCCTTTAAAAATAACATTTCTTGGAACCGGTACCAGCAGCGGTGTTCCCATGATAGGCTGCGATTGCGAAGTATGTACTTCGCCCGATAAAAAAGACAAACGCCTTCGTTCAAGTATCCTTGTAGAAAGTGATACCACTTCTATAGTTGTTGATACTACCCCGGATTTCAGGTACCAGATGTTAAGGGCCAACGTGAAAAAATTAGACGCAGTTCTGTTTACACACCCCCACAAGGACCATATTGCCGGCCTGGATGATGTAAGGGCCTTCAATTTTTTCCAGCAAAAGCCAATGGAGGTCTTTACCAATTCACTCACCGAGGAAGCGATAAAAAGAGAATTTGCCTATGCTTTTTCCGATAAAAAATATCCCGGCATACCCAGCATCAATTTAAATACAATTGACGACAGCCCGTTTTATATTGGCGATATACCCGTTATCCCCATCCTGGTTTGGCATCTGAAAATGCCCGTACTGGGATTTCGCTTTGGTAAGATCACTTATATAACCGATGCCAACAGGATCGATGCGCCTGAAATGGAAAAAATAAAAGGCAGTGAGGCAATGGTGTTGAATGCTTTGCGACATAAGCCACATATCTCTCATTACACACTTGATGAAGCCGTTGCCATGGTTCAGGAACTGGGCGTACCCAGGGCTTATTTCACACATATCAGTCACCAGTTGGGTAAGCATACGGAAATAAATGCAGACCTTCCTGCCGGCATAGAACTTGGCTGGGACGGACAGGAGATCTATCTTGACTGAGATTTTTCTCTTTACCAGGCGGATTTTTTCTCTAAAGCTTGGCCGGTCATAAACTTATCTTACACATGCCGTGCCCCAGTCCAAAAAATACCTGTCTGAATATTTCTCCTTTACCCGCAAAGAGCGGACGGGCATCATTGCTGTCCTTACACTCATAGTATTGTTTACGTTCCTTCCTTTTTTATTTCCATTTTTAATTTCTTCAAAACCGGTTGATCATACAGCGTTTGAAAAAGAGATCGCTGCGCTTAACGTGAAAACATCCGATAGCAGCAAAGCTTTTGAAAAAAGGAACTACGATGATAATGATGTGCATTATTACCGGTCGCCGGAAAAAAACTATTATAGTAAAGAGAGCAAAGGCGAATTATTTTATTTTGACCCGAATTCCTTAACAGCAGACGGATGGAAGAGACTTGGGATCAGGGATAAAACAATAATAACAATTCAAAAATATTTAGCAAAGGGAGGCAAATTTTATAAACCCGGAGACATCAGTAAGATATGGGGGCTGCATGAAGATGATGTGCATCGGCTCATGCCCTATATTAAAATACCCGGTCATGATCTTGCAACTCAAAAAAAAGCCGGATCCGATAGGACCTATGAAAAACCAGCTTTTAGTACCGCAATTATTGATATCAATAAAGCTGATACTGCTGTTTTTGTTGCTTTACCCGGCATAGGCAGTAAACTTGCCAGCCGCATTGTTGCGTTCAGGGATAAGCTGGGCGGCTTTTATAAAATAGAGCAGGTGGCAGAAACATTTGCGCTTCCTGATTCTGTTTTTCAAAAGATAAAAGGGAGACTGGCTATAACAACTCCTGGAGTTAAAAAACTGAATATCAATAATGCCACGATCGATGAACTAAAATTGCATCCGTATATCCGGTACAATATTGCCAATGCCATTGTGCAATATCGGACACAGCATGGCGGCTTTTCTGCTGTGAACGATATTAAAAAAATAATGATGATTACAGAAGATATTTATAGCAAAGCAGCGCCCTATCTTTCAATTGAATAACAAACTAACACGCGTTAGTATTTCAAAAATGGTTATTTTGCAGCCTCAACGATTGCATGCTATATGAATTTTATTACAGATGAACTTACACAGCAGGTTGCACAAACTGCGAAGGATTTTGCCAACCAACATATCAGGCCACACCTGATGGAATGGGATGAGAGCCAGGAATTCCCGGTACACATATTTAAAGAAATGGGTAAACTTGGATTGATGGGCGTTTTAGTGCCTGAAGAATATGGCGGAAGCGGGATGGGATACTTCGAATACAATATTGTCATCCAGGAGATATCAAAGGTTTGCGGTTCCATTGGCTTATCATTGGCAGCACATAATTCGCTTTGCACCGGCCACATTTTGGCTTTTGGAAGCGAAGAACAAAAGAAAAAATATTTGCCAAAACTGGCCACGGCAGAGCACATCGGCGCATGGGGTTTGACCGAAGCCAATACGGGTAGCGATGCGGGTAACATGAAGACCACAGCCGTAAAAGATGGTAATGACTGGATATTGAATGGCACCAAATGCTGGATCACGCATGGCAAGAGTGGCGACATTGCAGTTGTTATATGCAGAACCGGAGAGCCCAGGGCAAAAGATAATTCCACCGCATTTATTGTTGAAAGAGGAACATCTGGTTTTAGCGCCGGCAAAAAAGAGAATAAACTCGGTATGCGTGCAAGCGAAACTGCCGAAATGATCTTTGATAATTGTCGCATACCTGATGCTAACCGCATGGGGGAAGTAGGAGCAGGTTTTAAACAAAGCATGAAAGTATTGGATGGTGGAAGAATATCTATCGCAGCCTTAGGATTAGGAATAGCAAAGGGTGCATATGAAGCTTCTGTTCAGTATTCAAAAGAACGCCACCAGTTTGACCAGCCCATTTCCAATTTCCAGGGAATAAGTTTTAAGCTGGCAGATATGGCAACAGAAATTGAAGCGGCCGACCTT
>DATHEH010000253.1:0-2604 GCA_035318685.1 Ferruginibacter sp. | reverse complement strand
TACTTGGCACTCCCAAATTAAAAGACCCTAACTGGGAAGCATTCCAGATGGGCTATGGCACACTGGTACTATATTATAACAAAGCCGGCAGGATAAACAAGCTGCAGATGAGCAGTAAAAGCACAGAAGCTTTAAAGCTGTGTGAATAATGCCGGATACTGGATGCCAGTTAAGACTCCCATTATGAAGAGACTTTCAAATATCCGGCATCAGGTATCCGGTATCGTTCTTATTGGGCCGCTACCAGTTTAAAAACTTTACCATTGGTTCCCGAAAGTCCGAGGACTGTACTGACCGCAACATACATTTCGCCTGAAAGGTCCTGGCCAAACCCTTTGAGATAATATCCCAGATTGCCTTGATAGTCTTTGGGCGTAAGTACATCATAGTTCCACATTCCTGCACCTCCCGGATTGGCAACATATAATTTGGCATCCGCTGCATTCAGATTTCCCTGCGAAAAAATACCGAAGATATAGCGTCCCTGCAGCTGGGGAAAAGTACCTCCCCTGTAAACATTACCACCAACAACAGTAGATGCGGCACCTGTTCCATCAGGGTGTGCTTTATTTTTTATCACGATCACCGGGTCTATCAGTGGATTACCTGCTGTATCTGCAACAGGGCAGGTGGCACGTGGCACTTTGTTGTCATCCGTATTAAAACATATTTGTCCTTCTTTTACATTCCAGCCATAGTTTCCGCCTTTTACAACCAGGTCGACCTCTTCCCAAAGAACCTGTCCGGCATCGCCAACATACAGCCCATGGTTACCACCCATATCAAATGAAAAACGATAAGGATTACGGAAGCCAAAAGCATAGATCTCTTTTTTTGCATAGGTGGAAGTTGCATACGGATTATCTGCAGGAATGCTGTACGGATTTCCGCTGTTGACATCTATCCTTAATATTTTACCCATCAGGTTTGCCCAGATATTTTGCGCATTACCCCCGGCATTTGCCAGGTACCAGTCAGCCTCGTGCCCGTTACCATCATCATTTGATCCGCCACCATCACCGATGGAGATATAGAGGTAGCCATCGGAGCCAAATGCAAGCGTACCCCCATTGTGGTTACTCTGCGGATGATCCGCTTCAAGTATGATCCTTTCAGAGGCCATATCTGCCAGATTTGGATTAGCAGCAGAAACCTTAAATTCCGAAATGCGGGTGAGACTGTTCCAGCCGGTACCAGGTCCCCCGGGCCTTGGCAGAGCCGTATAAAAAACATAGAACTTACCATTGGTAGAATAGTTTGGATGGAAGGCCATGCTCAGCAAACCCCGCTCATCGTAATTAGGGGTTAGAGCTACCATTTTGGCGGTAAGGTCAATAAAGGGCGTAGGCAGCATTGGAGCTCCATTGGGAACGACAAATATTTTTCCTGACTGGTCAACTATGAATAATCTTTTTGTGCCATCGGGAGATTCAACAACAGATAGCGGAGAAACAAGATTGCTTGCAATGAGCTGTAGGTTCGACTGAACGTCGTTCGGAAGATTGTCGTCATCTTTGTCGCAACCGGTTAAAAAAGCAAAGAAGAGAACCAGCAGTAAAATAATTAAGAACCGGCCCCTGCTTTTTTTATGACCGGAAAGCTGTGTTAATGCAATTGGCTTCATAAAATTTAAAATTTATAATTGAATAATTGCAGCAGCTTTGGAAGGAATACGTTCCCGGACGGGAATCATCATTTGAATAACAGAACGACGAAAAAAAGAAGAGGGTTGCTTTAGGATCGATCTTTTAATGTGCTAAAGAACAATGCCCGGTCAATAAAAGGCTGTATCGCAACGATATATTTTTCAAAGCATATTTAACGGTCAAAGTTGGCACGGTTTTTTCTAACTACTTCAACGAAAATCCAATCCTTTTTCCTGCCCGGGGAAGTGAAAAATCGGCTAAGCAGCGTGGTAAGAAATCATGAAAGCTACAATAAACAGAATGCATTAACCCATTTGCATTTCAAAAAATTAAAAGATCCGTACACTAAGAGACAGTATCAGGTTCAGTATTAACCCACGATTCGCAGTTATCCATATTTAATATTTTTGATCCTTATAAAGGCATCCAAACTTTTTGTGCTTGTTTTAAAATCCAAATATCCGAAACCTATACCTCTGAAACCAGTAATACGTTCAGGCGATTAAACTTTGAACGAGTTGAACCAAACCGGGTATCTTATAATACCCGGTTTTTTATGTCTGTATTATTTTTGAGCCGATACCCTCCATACTGTCTCGCTTGCATCATCCGTCACCAGCAATGATCCATCTTGTGCTACAACTACGCCAACAGGTCTTCCATAAACCCTGTTCTTGGAAAGATCAGCAATAAAGCCTGTGAGAAAATCCTGCGGCCTGCCTGCAGGTTTGCCATTTTGAAAAGGAACGTATACTACTTTATATCCGGATAGTACCGACCTGTTCCAGGAACCGTGCTGTGCTATAAACGCTCCTCCCTGGTATTGCGCAGGAAATGATCTGCCGTTATAGAATACCAGTCCCAGCGATGCAGTGTGCGAGCCAAGATCCACATCAGGCAGTATGGTTTTTTTTACGAGATCCAGCTTTGGTTCTGCAACCCTGCTGTCAATGTGCTG
>DATHEH010000252.1:0-10295 GCA_035318685.1 Ferruginibacter sp. | reverse complement strand
AACGTGAAAATGATTCAATCAATATTACAGGCGGTCATTTGCAACCTATTCCCTTCGGATATGGCTTACTCACTGGTAATTTTTTTCAACCTGGTGCTGCTATTGACCGGGATCGTTTTGTTCCGTATTACTACTTACATTTTTATCTATACACAGATAGTCCTTAGCTTTATAAGGTCGCTACAGGAAAGAAAGCCATTACCCTCAAAAGAAGTTTGGATATTGAAGTGGGAAGAGTAAAACCTTATTTTACTATAACCATAGTTTTTAAGAAACTATTATAGGGTTGTGACAAAAAGATTATAAAAAAAAGACGGTGAAACTTCGGCTCCTTTCTGATCTAATTCACAGCGCCGATCTCGTCTCCTGCCTGGCTCAATATTGTGCCATCTTTATAGATATACAGCAATTTTTTGTTTTTCAAGGTGATATAGGCAGGATATTCTTCGTCATCCTGGTTCTTCCATTTGCCTATAGTTTTGGTATTGCCGTTCTCCATCCTCACCACGTTCATACTCCTGGTAACATAATAACTGCCTTTAGCATCCTGGTACACGCGGATCTTTTTCCAGGCAGGTTCGCCGGGTACCATACCTGTGGTTTGAACGCCCGGCATTCGGGTGTTCAATGTATTAGTCTTTACCGGTTCCTTATCACCGGCTAATGAGCGGGAAACCATTTGCGGCTGCCCGGTTTTCTTATTGTTCTTTTTATTTGATGCAACAGGACCGGGATTCAGGATCTTTTTAGAGTTCTTCACATAGGGCAATGGATTCACCGCCCGCCCGCCGCCATAGATACCGAAGTGCAGGTGGGCGGCCTTGCGTTTGGCATTTCCGGTATTGCCGATCGTGCCGATGGTCTCGCCCTTTTGAACATACTGTCCCACGCGGACATTGAGCTTGTCAAGGTGGGCATAGTAGGCCGACCATGTATAATCCGCAGCCTTCAGGCGTATCGTTTTGCCGCCCAGCTTTTCGGTTGCGGTGGAAGTAATGATCCCATCGCAAATGGCCACCACGGGCGTTCCTCTTTTGGCGTAGATATCCACTCCTTTGTGCGAACGGCCGCCGTTGCGGTAATCGCCGAAGAAGCCGCCAACCTTTGATTTTTTTCCTGACACAGGGTATACCAGCTTATTGGCGCCGGGCTTAACAGGATTTTTTTCAATAGGAGTAAATGAGCTTGCGCTAACCGACAGGCCTGCCAGTGTAAATAGTAAGAGTAGATTTTTCATGTACCGTTGGGGGCTTAGTGAATATTGGAAACGCCAGCTAATTTCAAAGATTATTTGCAAAAAAAGTATTAACAGGATTTTAAAGGAAGGTTAAAATCTTTAACAGAGTGGAGGCTGGATCAAAAAGAACACATTACACAGGAGTTTTCATGTTCCTGCCGGGCTGAGATGGTTCCGGAGGCAAAAAAGTATATAGGTGCAAAAGAAGATTAATTTGCAATTGTGCCCTTTTCAAAAAAAGGAAAATTGTGCCGTCACAAAAATGGAAAAACAAAAGGTCACAAAGTTCTGTAGTTGGGTCTTGATTTTCTTTTTTACGTTATATCCCAAAAGATCAATTACAACTGCTCATACAATCTCCTCAGTCTTTCCCTGGTCATCTGTTTTTCCCAATCCTTCCCCAATGCATTTTCCCAAAGTGGCTTCATGCCAAGTGATACGTTGATCATTTTATCAAAGTCCTCGTCGCTTAACCCGGCGCAAACATTTTTCGGGATATCGATGTTGTTCTTTTCAACCATGTATTTGAATTCTTTTACGCCTTCGGGATAATATTCTTCCAGCTTATCAAACACGATGCAATTACCAATACCGTGCCTGGTGCCCAGTAAATAGCTCAGTCCGTAACTTACCGCGTGTGCCACACCAACCTGGCTGTAGGCAATACTCATTCCCCCGGCATAAGAAGCCATCATGAGTTTATCATCGCTGTCAGTATCCCAGCCATTCCCGCCTGAATGACCTAGTCGGGCAGGCTTATTTACATATACTTCGCGGCAAAGCTGCAGGGCTTTTTCGCCATAGCTTTTGCTGAACTCGTTCAAATAAGTGCCGTTCAAACTTTCAATGCAATGAATATAACAATCCATGCCGGTATAGAAGCGCTGGTTGGCCGGGGCATCAGCTGTTAGTTCGGGATCCAGAACGATCTGGTCAAATGGCGTGAAGTCGGAGTTCATACCCAGTTTTTTTGTCGGTCCGGTAAGTACCGTAGTGCGGCTTACCTCGGCACCTGTTCCGCTGAGTGTAGGAATACCTGCTTTATAAACACCCGCATTTTTAACGAGGTCCCACCCCTGGTAGTCGGCACTACTGCCGGGATTATTCATCATTAATGAAACTGCCTTTGCAAGGTCCATTGCCGAACCTCCGCCAATGCCTATAACACCGCTAACGGTTCCAAACTCTTCTTTTAATTCGTTGGCCAGTTTATCAACATAAGTTGTTTTGGGTTCGTAGGTTACGTCAACAAAAATTATTTTATCGTTTCCACGTATGGGTACACGACCGGCTAATGCCTTTCCTTCGAAATAATGATCGACCAGGAAGATCATGGGCGCCGCTGCATTACGACGCGGTGCCAGGATTTCATCTAACTGGTTAAATGCGCCCCGGCCATAAACAACATAGCCTACCATTTTAAAATTGCGAAAACTCATAAATTATTGTTTAACCACAGAGAACACGAAGTTAGTACACGAAGATCACAAAGTTACAATACAAGTCGCCTGATGCCTTCTTTCAGCAATTTAACATTAAAATTTATGAGCAGCCCTATGCGGTTACCGGAAAGTTTCAAATACGTAAGTACCTGGGCTGTGTGAATATCGTTGAGCGACTCTGTTGATTTAATTTCAATGATTAATTTCTTCTCCACTAATAGGTCTATCCTATATCCTATGTCGAGATTGATGGTTTTATATATTAGCGGGAGAGCCTTTTCCTTTTCCACAAAGTGACCAGTATTTAATATTTCGTAGTAGAGGCATTCTTTATAAGATGACTCAAGGAGCCCCGGACCAAGAGCATTGTGAACTTTAATTGCCAATCCAATCATTTCAGAAGACAATTCGTTTAACTCAGCAGAAATAGTTCTATAAGCCATTGTTTTTGTTTACCACAAAGAAGCATACAAAAAATGATAAATCTTAGGGAACTTTCTCAGTGATCTTTGTGAAAAAACCTTCGTGGACTTTGTGGTTAGGCCTTCAGCAGCGAAGCTGCCCTTACCAGGTCTTCCGGCGTATCTATCTCCACACCCATATATTCTGTAACAACCATTTTTAAGGAAACGCCGTTTTCCAAATAGCGCAGGCATTCTATTTTTTCTGCAGCTTCAAGCGGGGTGATGGGCCAGTTGGTGAAATTCAATAAAGCCTGTTTGCGAAATGCATATACACCCACGTGTTCGTAATAAACAGGAGAGGTGAGTTTATCGCGGTGATATGGAATGGGGCTGCGGCTGAAAAATAAAGCATTGTTGTTCTTATCTACCGCAACCTTTACATAATTGGGGTCATCAATGAACTGTTGTTCTTTTAATACCTGCATCAGCGAAGCCACCTGTACTTTTTCATCATGGAATACCTGCAACAATTTTTCCAGCGGCTCTTTTTGTACAAAGGGCTCGTCGCCCTGTACGTTCACCACAATATCAACTTCCCCGTTCATACCGGCACGGGCAGGCATCCCGGCAACAGCTTCAGCAATGCGGTCGCTGCCACTTTCGTGTTCTTTTATGCTCATTATGGCTTTTCCGCCATGTGACGTGATCTCGGAAAAAATGATCCCGCTGTCGGTCACTACCATTACTTCATCGAAAAGGTTGGTGGCAACAGTATTATCATAAGTGTGGAGAATGACTGTCTTATTGCCCAGCACCTGCATCAGCTTGGCCGGAAAACGGGTAGCGGCATATCGTGCCGGTATCATCGCGATCTTTTTCATTGATGCAATTTAGTTTATCTAAAAGCAAGTAACCACAGATGGCCGCAGATTTTGGTCACAGATTTACACGGATTATTTTCGGACAATTTGTGACCATCTGTGCATCAATCCGTGGTCATCTGTGGTTTAAATTTAACTATCTAAAATGTCGGAGGCAGCTCCGTAAATTTATGACCACAGCTGGTACAGCGATAATATTTGCTATAGGTTTCGGTTTGTCCGTAAGCGACCTGGTTCTTCAGCTTACCCCAGAAATCTGTTGGTTTGTCGATCTTCTCTTCAGCTACCACGCCCCGGTGTTTGCAATTAGGACAAGGAATGTCTTTTAAAAATTCTGCTTCAGCTTCTTTCACCAGTTGTTCAGCTCTTTCGAATTGAGTTTCTGCTACCATGATCTTGATACCTCCTACAGCGGCGTTAAGCAGCGGATCGGTGGTAACAATGTATTCGTCTTTCAGGTGACAATTGATATCATTTTCCTGCAGCATGCCGAGGGTCATATTGGCCAGTAAATAATTATCGAAACTTGCGATGAGTTTGAAATTCATTGATGAGAAGGTTTTCGTTTAGAACTCACTGTGCTCTCCGTAAAGTTCTCCGTGTCCTCCGTGGTTAATTCTTTTTTTTACCACGGAGGACACAGAGACAATACTACACAGAGCACACAAAGAAAAACAAAAGCCAGGTAAACCCGGCTTTAATTTATTTAGATCAACAGAAAATTAGTTATTCAGCATCAGCGGCATCACCAGCATCAGCAGGTCTTCGCCTTCACCCTGTTCTGTTGGTTTAATGATCCCGGCCTTTGTGGGTGTACTCAATTCCATATTAATGTCGCCGGTATCGGCACCACCCAGCATCTCAATTAAAAATTTTGCATTGAATGCAATTTGAAGGTCTTCGCCATCATACTGGCAGGCCATGCGCTCATTACCTTCAAAGCTAAAGTCAACATCCTGTGCTGCTAATTGTAATTCGCTTCCGCTGATACTCAATGCCACCTGGTTGGTGCTTTTATTACTGAACACGCTCACCCGGCGTAATGCATTTTGAAAATCGTGTTTGTTCACCGACATCTTATAAGGATTGTCAACGGGTATCACCACCTTATAATCGGGGAACCGGGCATCGATCAAACGGCAAACCAATTCGGTGCCGCCATGCGATACAAACAAATGATTGCTGTTGTAAGAGATGTTCAGCTCGTCATCATTATCCGGCAAAGCGCTCTTTAATAAGTTCAATGGTTTTTTTGGAACGATGAAAGTATCTTTTTTAGGACAGCTTACATCACTGCGTGTATATCGAACGAGGCGGTGTGCATCTGTTGCAACGAACGTAATTCCTTTTTTATCCAGCTCAAAGAATACTCCCGTCATGGCAGGGCGCAGGTCATCATTGCTTACCGCAAACAATGATTTGTTGATGGCGGTGACCAATGCAGAAGAGCTCATGGTAAAAGAATTGGCATCATCTGCTGCCGGTTCCTTTGGAAAATTATCCGGGTTCTCTCCCATTACTTTATACTTTCCATTATCACTGGTGATCTCTACGGCAAAATTCTTATCGATATTAAAAGTGAGCGGCTGCTCGGCTATATTCTTTAAAGAGTCAAGCAGGATCTTTGCGGGGATGCAAACCTTTCCGCTGTCCTTGGCTTCAATGTCCATGTGTATTTTCATCACCGTTTCCAGGTCGGTGGCCACCACAGTCAGTTTGTTCTTTTCGATCTCGAATAAAAAATCTTCCAGTATGGGCAGTACGGTATTGGCATTAATAACACCACTGATCTGTTGTAACTGTTTCAGCAAAGCCGATGACGAAACGATGAACTTCATGATAAATATCTTTAGTTGGCAAATATAAAGTTAACCTCCCTAAAACCCCCGGCAAATTTTGAACAATTTTAAAGGCCCATTTGCCCCGTTTTTTAAGCTACAAAAGTAATTAACAGCCCTTTATAAGTTTTACTTGCGCACAATATTTTATACGATTATATTGTTAACCATAAACAATATACTGAAAAACAGGGTTGCCAAAATTTATTATTTATGAAAAAACTACTGTTGCTGATATTGTCAGCCTTCATTAGTGCTGCGCTATACAGCCAGGGTCAGCAAATAAAGATCGCAAGCTTCACCGTAAAAAACCAGCTTCCTTCCGTAATTGATAGCTGGAACAGTACCCCGGGTTCATTATTGCTTGTGGCACAGATGCCACCCACGATCCAGCTAAAGGACATCCGGCTGATCTTACAGATAAGGTCCAATGGGGCAATCATTTGCAGTAACAATTCTGCCGGCGGAATAGCCGTTGATAATTTTACCACCCGAACATTTTCCGCATCAGAACTTACAGGCGCCTTTGCAGGTTGTGCCGATCTGAAAGAAGGTAACTATACCATTTGCGCACAATTCTTTGTGGACAGGAGAGTCGTCAGCAACGAGATGTGCAGGGAATTCAGCGTTGAAGTACCAAAAGAAACAGATCACGCACCGCCTACATTAATAAATCCGGACAACGGAAAAAGCTTTACAGAAGCAGAATTAAGCAGGCCGGTTAGTTTCAGGTGGACCCCGTTAGTACCCAAACCAAGAGACCCTGTTACTTATCGCTTAAAAGTCTGGCAACTCATGGAGGGACAAAATGGCCCACAGGCGATGAGATCAAACCAGCCCATTGTTACAAAAGACGTTGACAATATTACCCAGGCTGTTGTAAATGGAATTTATACAGGGCCCTGCAAACCGCCCTACCTCTGCGACTTTATCTGGCAGGTACAGGCTATGAACAAAGATGGCAAGCCTATGGGAAGAAATAACGGCAATAGTGAGCCCTACAGTTTCAGTGTTAAACAGGTTGAAAGCGGTGAATTGAAAAACGCTTATCCCGAAAACAATAAAAGGTTTTCAATAGCGGATGCAAAAAAACGAGTTGTTTTCCGGTGGACGCCCCTTATACCAAAACCAAAAGACCCGGTAACCTATCGACTGAAAGTATGGCAACTGATGGAGGGGCAAAATGGTACACAGGCTATGAAAGACAATAAGCCTGTTGTAACAAAAGAGGTAACAAACATTACAGAAGCAACCGTCAATAGTTTGTACACCGGGCCTTGCAAGCCACCCTATTTATGTGATTTTATCTGGAATGTACAGGCGGTAACAAGAGAAGGGTCCTCCCTCGGCAGCAGCGAACCATACAGCTTTAAAATACTCGATGATAACATCAATACCAGGATCGATAGTGTAAGCATCAGTTGCTGCATTGATGGCAAACAAAATATCTATATAAAAATAAATAACCTGCATCTAACGAACCAGGCGCAGGTAACTGCAATAAAGTACAGGGTAAATGGAACGGGACCGTTAATAACGTTATCACCAACAGCACCTCCATTAGCTTTTACGATCGCAGCCAATTCAACGCAGGCTTTTACTGCCTCGATCAATTGTGTTGACAGCATGAAGACGATCAAGTTCATCGTAGATGCTATCTGGCCAACAGATCCGGATAATATAAATAATGAAACGGCCTGGGACACATTGCACTGTGCCTGCGATGCCTGCGATGAAAAACATTTTACTTTAAAAACAGCAACGCCTTCGCCAATAACTTATACAAGTAATACACTTGGCTTTAACCAGGCAATAAGTGTAACTACCGTTCCGGCTAAGACCATTAAAACAATTAAGGCTGAACTGGTATATTTTGAAATGGTTCCCGAAAACGATATGTGCATTCCCTGCAATAAAGATGCAGCCACGTACGGGCATTTTACCAATGGCACCAACAGCCAGCAATGGAACGGGGCGCAGCAAACCTTAAATATAAATATAACCACACCACAGCTTACACCATGTTGCAGCGCTGTATTCCGGTGGTGCATCCGTTACAAGGTAGAGTTCGCTGATTGCACAACCTGCAATAAATTGGTTTGTTACGAAAAGAAAAAAGAAGGCTGTGAAAAAGCAGGAGGCGGTATTGTTAACCCAAACGATCCTAAATAAGCAGCTATGAAAAAACTACTCAGCATATTAATACTTTCATTTGCTGTTATAACTGCAAATGCACAGGCGCAACCCGCGGGATGTTGTCCCGAATTCTCTTTGTCAACCAGCCTTATTCATCCATGTGATGATAATGCCTGCAAAGGAAATCCTGCGGATCCAAACGGTGGAGGAGCGGGAGGAACTGCGCCATCGTTGATTGGCTGTAAGAATCAACCCCAAACTTATTACGTGGTTCCGGCTTTACCGGGCTTTACTTATACCTGGACGGTTTTGGGAGGAGCGCCAACCAATCCAACAGGCAATCCTGTAACCATTAACTGGGGAAATTCAAGCCAGGGTTTTTTACAGGTGATCATTTCAAATGCAAATGGCTCATGCCGCGATACGATAACGAGAAAAATTTGTTTATTGGATGGCCCCACAGCCGCTATAACTTATGCTCCCAATCCTGTATGTGCAGGATCCCCGGTTAATTTTAGCGGGGCGGGTTCAATAGGCGCTACCAATTACTATTGGGAATTTGGTGACGGAACCTCATCAACCTTACAAAATCCACCGCCCCATATTTATGCAACTGGTGGGCTATATACTGTTGTGTTAACCGTTTCCACCACAGTGATGGGGCCTAATGGTATGATAAGGGATTGTGGTTGTAAAGACACTGCGAAGGTTACCATCAATGTACTTAATAAAAAAGGTATTGACATATATACAGATGATTGCAGGAAGATGTTGTGTACAAACGATACGGTCAAGTATTGCACCAGCACGACAGGCTGTACAGGATTAACCTGGACAGTAAGCGGAGGAACCATTCAAAGCGGACAGGGAACAAGTTGCATAACCGTGGTATGGAACCAGCCTAGTGTATTTCCAACTTCTGTAACATTAACAGCAACAAGTTGCCCGGCGAGTGTTTGCGGAAACACGGCCACGCTGAATGTCCCTGTCCTGTATCCCAATCTTCCTATACAAGGGCCATTGAATGTTTGCCCCGGATCAAATACGTCTTATTCATTACCTGCATTACCCGGTACATTTTATTACTGGACACTCAGTGGCGGCGGAACGATTGCAGGCTATGACAGTAACCACAACGTAATAAATGTAACATGGGGAAGTGTGATGGGCGGGCCGCATAAACTTATCTGCCGTTATACAAATCCTTACAGCGGATGTAGCGGCGCAGACACGATCGATATCTACATAAAACCAAAATTCATTTTAAATGGGTTGTCGCCTGTTTGCGTTGGGCAAACAACAAGCATTTGTGCAAACGGTCCCGTATTAACCTGGACACATTTGCCGAATATTGGATTCACGGTTAATTCAACAACTGCAACCTGTAAAAATATTACCTGGAATACAGCTGGCAATTATTCCATTACTGCAACGCCGGTAACGGCAACTAATTTTTGCTCCTCACCTGCATTATTGAATGTTGTGGTAATTGATACGCCAAAGATCAATGCGATAGTTGGACCATTGGTGGTATGTCCGGGACAAACCGTTATGTACAGCATTACCAGTAACATGAATGCCGGGACATTTAACTGGATAGTTGCCAACGGGACGATCACCCAATATATGGGTGCACACAATGATTCGGTATTGGTGCAATTCACCGGCAACGGAACAATAAGCGTATCCCAAACCGTGAATAATTGTTCCAGCTATACACAGCTTGTAAATGTTGCAGTGATCACCGGCATTGGAGTTATCACCGGGAATTCACCAACCTGTATTGACGCTATAGAAACATATACTATCGCCGGTCCCGTACCTCCCGGTGGATATACCTGGACATTAAGTAATGCTCTTGGCTCCATCATTGCCACAACAGCTAATAGTATCACCATACAATGGAATGGTGCAGGGCCTTCTGCAACCTGCGTGATCACGGCTTCAGCCTGCAGCCAGAGCGCCACAAAGACCGTAACGGTAAATAATCCGCCGAACGGAACAATAACAGCAACCGGTAATTTGTGTACCACAGGGGTTACATTAACAACATCGCTTTCTATGCCTTCTTATGACTGGTATAAGAATGGCGTGTTCTATTCAAATACCGCAGTTAATAATATCAATGTAACAACACCCGGTTTTTATAAAGTTAAATCGCCAACAGCTTGTTATGGCACAGCAAGTATCAATGTGCCGAATACATTTACTTCGAACGTAAGTATCACTGCAAATAATGTTACTGTATTCTGCCCGGGTGATCCCATCAATGTAACATTTGTTGCAACGGTGCAGGCCAACAATACCTGTACTTACAGTTATCAATGGTATAACGGAGCAACAATGGTTGGTACTAA
>DATHEH010000251.1:0-15489 GCA_035318685.1 Ferruginibacter sp. | reverse complement strand
GTTTCAAACATGGAAAGACGCAACACCTTATCTACCAAAAGCGAGAGCCTGTTCAGCTCCTGTCCTGCAATGCCGAGGTATTCTTTTGTGCGTGCGGGATTCTGCAGCGCATCAAAATTTTTCATGGCCTCAATGGCCACGCTTACCGTGGCAATGGGGGTTTTTAATTCATGCGTGATATTACCAATGAATTCATTCTTTATTTCCGTTAATCTTTTTTGGGCAAGCAAACTCCGGTAAATAAAAACAAAGGAGATCGTTGTTAGCGCGATCAGTAATAATGAAAGAAATAATTGCGGGCTTATTTTTTTCAGGATGTGCATTCTATTGTCCGCAAACTCCGCTTTATAATACACGGGACTTATAAAACCAACCGGTACCCTTTTGGTAGCAAACACTTTCCCGGGTGAATCGATCTTAATGGTGATCTGCGTGGAGGAAGAATCCTGTTTTGGTGATGCAGTAGCAATAATGCGATATACAACATTTATTCCTTCTTTGACAAGTAATGCGGAGTACATTGAATCGATCCGCTTTACAGGAATACTGTCATTAATTGTTTTATTGTATTCCAGGAATCTTTCTATATGTGGCGACGGGAGCCCCCCGTCTTTCGTATCAACATAAATTACCGTGTCTTTTTCCTTTTTCATAAACCTCCTGATCGGCGGTGCCGGGTGGTCTTCATCCGTATTCATCGATATCACCAGCTTCCGCTCTGCCGAATCTTTTGACCTTACCTGCCTGATGGTGCTGATCACATCGGTCATAAAAAGATTATCGCCGGGCATTCCTTTAAACACCATGGTATCCCCGGTAAAACGTTCTGCCTGCAACCTGTACATTGTTTCACGGAAGATGATATCGGCACTTTTTTTAAAGTTATTATCCTCTTCGCGATACAGCTTTTTTATCCAGTAGAACTGGAAGGCAACCACCAGCAGGATAGTGGCAACCATTAATACCCGTGCTGTACTTAATTTATTCATACAAAGGCAAAGCTAATTTTAAAAATAACAGGACTTACTGTTCATTAACCTTAATTAACCTTAATGCAAGGCTGTTTAACCTGCTTTGGTGATGCATTGAGATAGTTTTGTGTCGTTAAATTAAAACTCATTATTAAAACAAAAACATACATCATGAAAAAAGTATTAGCAATTCTTGCCGCCATCATTAGTTTACAGGCAACCGAAGCCCAGGTAAAAGAGGGCAGGATCACTTACGAACAAAAAGTAGATGTGCACCGCCGGATACCGGAGGATAACCAGCAAATGCGGTCGATGATCCCGCAGTTCCGCACAGGCAAATTTGAATTGTTGTTTGCCGATAACCAAAGCCTGTACAAAGCCATTGAAGAAGAACCGGATATGACCGAACAAAACAACGGCGGCATGGTGATACGTATGGGAGGTGCCGCGGAGAACGAGTATTATAAAAATTTCAGCACTCAAAAAGCTGTAGATAAAAGAGAACTGATGCAGGATATCTACCTGGTGGAAGATTCCATCCCCACGTCTGCCTGGAAACTGGAAGAAGGTGAAACAAAGACCATCCTTGGTTATACCTGTAAAAAAGCAACCGGCAAGAGCGAAAGGGGCGTTGATGTCGTTGCATGGTACGCCGAAGAACTTCCCGTTGCGGCTGGTCCTGAACAATTCAATAGCCTGCCGGGCATGATACTGGGTATTGATGCTAATAAGGGCGAGATCGTTTTCACCGCGATCAGTCTTGACAAAAAAGTGGATGCAAAAAGTATTAAAGCGCCAACAAGGGGTAAAAAGATAACACATGCTGAATACCTGGCCAAACAGGCAGAATTCCTACGCAACAATCCCGGAGGTATGAGGATAGTGACGAATTAAAATAATTTTTAACAACGTCTGTCAGACTGAGCCGTCGAAGTCATTCATGACAACACGTTTACTTCAACAACAGCTTACTCAATCTTTGTATCTCTGCAATATCCGTTGCAGAGATATTTTCATTGTTATCGTACTTCGATCGCAGGAAGATGATCCTTTTGTGCTGGGGATATTTTGCAAGAATGTCTGAAAGCATTTTGCCAACCGATTCATTCTTTACAGGCAGATCAGCTTTTATTGTTGCCGCCGCTCTTTCCCTTGTTGGCTTTTTTTTAATGATGGCTTCAAGGGTAGCCAGCTTGCCTTGTGTAATGGATGGTGTTTTGGATGCCTTGCTGTGCAGGCCTTCCAGCTGCTTTTTGCTAAGCCCGCCGCGGTTGCAATATTGCTGGTGGAGACTATTAATAAAAACAGAACCCGGGTGCGCCTTCAGCATTTCTTTTAATATATCTAAAAGGATGTTTATGTCGTTCACGGCGTGAATGTAGTAAATCTTTCTTTGCTTAACAGTAGCTATGCGGGAAGGAATTAAAAAAGCCACCCGAAAGTGGCTTTAAATAATGTCGATCTTTTTATTAGTTATGGCCCTTGCCTTTCCCTTTACCTTTTCCTTTGTTCTTACCCTGACCGTAATGATTTCCATTATCATGCTTGTTCTTTATGATCACCTGCCTGTTCTCATAGTTACGATAACGTGCATAACGTGTACGGTGTGTATTAAAACTTTTATACGCATTTGGAGTTTTGAACACTACCTTGTAACCGCTATATAAATTATAGCTTGAATAACGTGGTGGGAGGCCGGATGAAAATATCCATCTTCCCCCATCCATGTAAACAAACTGCCTGCGTGGTACATAATAATAAGTTTCAATATCGGGCATATAATAATACTCCGCATAGTCATATCCTACCGGTCCCCATTCAGGCTGATCACCGATATTAACATTCACATTAACCCTAACCTGGGCTTCGGTTCTGTTGCCGGTTAAAAGAGCGGTAAAAACAAAGAGCGCACCGAATAATACCTTTTTCATATCCATATATTTTTGTTACGTTATTATGGTTTCAAATAAGGTGCCAAAGAGCCTGTACACTAAAATGCTTTGTTAAAGGGCTTAAGGTTCAGGCTGGTTTACCAATAATATGTAGTTCATCGCCGGTGGCTATCCATTTCCCATATTCTGTTGGAGCGACAGAACAATTCACTGTTAAATAATAGGAATGGCCATAATCTTCCAGCGTTGACCAACCAGGCAAGCTTTTAGCCCGGTGTTTTGCAAATGTTTTTGGAAAACCATGAATAACATCGCCCGTTTCAGGATGCCGCGTGGGAACAATACATCTTGCTCTCGGGCTTCTTCCCTGTATTATGGTATCACCGATCCTGAATTCAATGGCTGTTCCCTGTTCAGCAAACAACCTGTCTTCCCAAAATGCGGGAACAGCACTGATTTCTATTGTTGACCGGAAGCGTTTTCTTGTTTCTTCCAGGTCCATATCACTGAACCATGCAGCAACGGCTTCGAGGCTTGCGGTAGAAACAATGGTCAGGCCCGCAATAACAGGTATATCCATATAGCGGCCTTCTGTATTTTTAGAGAGCCTGGCCGGCTGATCAAAAAATTCAGAAAGCCATTTATCTATGGCGACTATATCCTTTTGTAAATGAAATTTATTCCATGCTGTTGCTGATCCATGCCTTAAAGAAATGATCTCCTGCTCAACGTCAACTTCTGATCGAAGAGAATGCACCAATGCGTTTGCTTTACCGTTAATGAATTTACCATTGCTGTCGAGTATGGCGTATTCCCTGTCGTGCAATAAACATCCCCCTTTTCCCACCTGTGCTTTTTGTAAAGAGATCCCGTCCAGTGATTTTACCGGGTAAATAGTGATGCGGGTGACAATGGGTTGAATGTCCAAATGTTGATGCCTTACCACAAAACTAATACAACCACCCATTTTCACAGTGGGTGGTTGTAAGTTATTATTATAACTATGACTTTTAAAAGCTCCTGATCACTGCCCTTGGCCCACCACTGCCTGCTTTTTGTAAGCTGTATGTAAAGCCAAGTGTGAAGTAGCGCTGCAATGTTTTGTATTGTACGTCCTCTATATAATTGGCATTACCATTACGGTCAACCCCAATATTCTCGTTCAACAGGTCGAATGCGCTGAGTTTGATCTCCCCTTTTTTGCTTTTCAATACCTGCTTGCTGATGGCAGCATTCCATAAAGCAACCCTCGTGTTATAACCGGCGCTGCGACCGGTAAATGCACTGTACGTAAATTCGTTATTGATGCTGAAGCCTGCAGGCAGGTTAACTGTTGCTGTGATCTCGTAAACCTGGCGGCGGTAATTATTATTCAGGGATGGCTGCAAAGAATAGCGTGCATTGTTAAAATTAAACCTTGCCTCTGCGCTGATATCCAGTACCTCTTTGTAACTATAACTGGCCGATACACGTGGCCCCACAGCAAGGTTAGAAGCTTTATTTTTATCGCCATTGATAAAATTAACTGAACGGTTATAATTGGTATTAAGCCCAAAGCCAAAACGCGTGTTTATCTTTTTCATACGAAAGCCCCTGTCTATATTGGCATTGATATTATAAACGCCATTGGCATTTACAGGTGTGCTCGTCCTGGCGCCGGAAGAATTGATGATATCACTGTTCACTATGGCATTTTGTGTAGCGGTATAATTAAGAAATACAAAAAGATTTCTTTGCAGTGAAGGGTTTGCATTAAAGAATTGCAGGCTGGCGTTGTGGGCATACGATTGTTCAAGCGAGGGGTTGCCCGATATGATATTGAGCGGGTCGCTGATTTCCTTCACCGGTTGCAACTGCCTTGCCGTTGGCTGTGAGGTAGATGTGGAATAATCAATACGCAGGGACTTCATCCTGGTAAAATTGTAATTGAAATTGGCTGCCGGCAACAGGTTGGTAAAATTTTGCTTTACGCGGAACGCACTATCCTTTAAATGGCTGTTGAGCTGGGCGTACTGCAGGTTAGCGCCGATGCTATACCCATACTTTTTTTGCTGGGCACGCATGCTCACACCTCCTCCCATATAATCGTAATTGCTTTCAAAAGCATTGCTCAATGTTTTATTCATCATATCATGCTTGCCGCTTGTTTTATCGTAGTCATAGGTCTTCCGGTCAAGGTCTCCTTTATTGGTATTGTAAAACCCTCTTACCTCCAGCAATGACCGCTTGCTCAATGGTTCGGTATAACTTGCATTCGCGGCAAAGCTTTGGGTGATGCTGCTGAGCCTGGTAACCTGGTTAAGCGTATCCCGCAGGTCGATCACACCATTGTTGAAAAAATTATTGATCGCATTTAGCGTACCTCTTGCACGACTGTCATTGTATTGCATCGAGCCCGTTAAAGAAAACGTTCTTCCTTTCTTTTTAAATTTATGGCGGTAAAGTAATTCACTGTTGGTGGTATATCCTTCCGTGCTGTTTTTAGTATTAGAGAACCCGTTATTAAGCATTTTATCAGCAGGAACAAATGATTCGTAATCATTCTTCTTACTTCCGCTTCCTTTTTGATAACCAAATACCGAGCTGAGCTTGATAGAATTAAAAGAATCAATTTTATGGTCAACACTGAAATTAAAACGGTTGCTGCTTGTTTTATTACTGCTGCTGCTGTTTTGCAGGTAGGTAAAATTATTGCCGGGTAATATGTTACGGCGGTTGATATTCCCTGTATTATCAAGTGTAAGGTTATTATAAAAATAACTGGCATTCACTTCCGTCTTTTTTTTCCAGGTATCGTTATAATTCAATCCTCCTGCGATGGTTTGTGTGATGCCCTGGTTGTTGTTGATGCCGGCAACAGGTAAGCCGAACTCATCATCATTGCCGTTATTGATAACAATGCGGGCACCGCCGCCTCCACCCATCATCTTTCTTGACTGGCCGCTGAAATTGAGCATATCCATGATAGAGAACCCCTGACGGTTTGTATTGTTGGCCATCCCGATAGCAGACAGTTGCCGATCGCCATTGAACTTATTGATATTGAACTGCCCGTCATAGCGGTCCTTTGTTCCTGCCGCCATGGTTGCCTTGCCAAAAGCTGCATTCTTTTTATCTTTTTTAAGTTTTAGGTTGATGGTAGGTGTTTTGTTACCATCATCGATGCCCGTGAATTCCGATTGGTCAGATTGCTTGTCAAATACCTGCACCTTATCAATGGCATCGGCAGAAAGGTTTCTTGTTGCCATCCTGGGGTCGCCGTTAAAGAAATCCTTACCATTTACAAGCACGCGGCTGATGCGTTTACCATTTACGCGGATGCTGCCGTCCCTGTCCACTTCCACACCGGGCATTTTTTTAAGGATGTCTTCAACTACAGCATTCGGCTTTGTTTTAAAAGCCTCGGCATTGAATTCAAGTGTATCGCCGTTCACAACAACAGGAGGCCTTTGTGCAGCAACCATTACCTCTTCCATCATTGACCTGTCCCGCATATAAATATTGCCGAGGTCCAGGTCTTCATTGGCTTCAAAATTTTTCCATTTGGGGTGAAAATTCACCTGTGAAGCAGATAAGCGGTACTTACCCGGTTTTAGTTGCTGGAAAGAGAACCTTCCCAGGAAATCAGTTCTGCTGAAAGCTACCAGGGAGGAATCTTTGGCATTGACCAGGGAGACAGTAGCATCTGCAACAAGTTGTTTTTGCAGCGTGTCGGTCAGTTGTCCCTTTACGGTGATCCCTTTCTTTTGCGCCAGTACCATGGCGCTTGTTAAGAGGAAGAGGATTGCTAATAAGATAAAATGTTTCATGGCTATACTTTTAATTTATGAGCACAAAAGTATAGGCCACGTTCAGTAAAGATGGTTAACCAGTATTGGTATAAGGTTAATTAAGGTTAAAGCCCTTAACAGCCAGGGTTTGTTAAAATAAATGTAAGAAAGTCATAACAGGTTTTTTTGTTTAAACCGGCTTGCCCGTTCCCCGTCTATTACTAAAATTGAAACATTAACCTTTAAAACATCTTTTATGAAAAAGTTTTTACACCTTGAGATCTCTGCAACCGAAACCATCGTTTTCCTTGCCCTTGTTGGCTGGATCGTAGCTTCCATGTTTGTGCAATTGCCTGAGGTTAACTCTCTTGGAAGATAACCGGGGCGAACCCTTTTTGGGGACCATAAATATTTATATGGACGGCAGGTGCATTATGCAATAAAAAGGGAATACGTATCGTTACGTTTGAAGACAAAGTAATTTTTCTATGAACAAGACCAAATACCAATCCCATACTACTCATATAGTGGTGCAGGTAATCAAGAATTTCATTGGCAAGATCCGGCAAAACCCTGATGTTTATCCAATCCGTTATTACAAAAAAAACCGTCGCATCAGACGCGATTTTGATGGCCCCGCCGTAAAATAAGCAAAGGCCCTTCGGAAATTACCGGGATAAAAATTCAGCAAAAACGCTCTTGTAAATGCATACCAACTGGTTGTATTTTTATCTTTCTAAATCCAATATATGAAAAACGATACCCCAACACAACATGGCATTACTTTCAATGCATTGTTAAAATTCGTAGGCGAGGCCTTTAAAAGTCTTTTCGAATCTCACAACAACAGGGACTTTAAGCGTCTGAAGAATTTTATTGCTTCGTAAGCAGTGAGAGAGTTTGTATGCTCCTGTCCCGGCGAGGCCGGGCCGGCAAGAGATTTGATTAACTAAATAAATACTCCACGTCCGATTTAGACAGGGCTTTTACAAAGCTTGCATCATCTGCTATTAATTCACTTGCTAATTTACGTTTGCGTTCCTGCAACTGCAGTATCTTATCTTCGATCGTATCGATGCAGATCATACGATAAGCAAAAATGTTCTTGGTTTGACCAATACGGTGCGTACGGTCAATGGCCTGTTGTTCAACTGCCGGGTTCCACCAGGGATCAACAATATACACATAGTCTGCGGCGGTCAGGTTCAAACCAACGCCTCCGGCTTTTAATGAAATAAGGAATACCCTGCATTCATCATTGTTCTGAAAATTAATAATGGCTTTTTCCCTGTCTGCCGCCGAAGTGCTTCCGTCAAAATATTCAAAAGGGATATTATCTTCTATTAACTTCTTTTTTATCAATGCCAGCATCCCCAGGAACTGGGAGAATATGAGGGCTTTATGATCGCCTATATTTTCTTCGATCTCCCTGGCCAGCTCATCCAGCTTAATTGAATGGTTGGGATACCTTTCTTCCTCGTTCAAAATAGCCGGGCTATCGCAGATCTGGCGAAGCTTCATCAGGCCCTGCAAGATCGTTAACTGCGATTTACCAATACCCTGCTCGTCAATTGTACCCAATATCTTATCACGGTAACTGTTGCGGTATGCATCATATATCTTGCGCTGCTCTTTTTCCATTTCACAGAAAAGGATGGTCTCTGTTTTATCCGGCAGGTCTTTGGCCACCTGTTCTTTTGTTCTGCGTAAAATAAAAGGGAATAATAATTTTCTTAGATGTTCTTTCTGATCCTGCTCCCCGAATTTGTCTATCGGCGTTGCAAATTCATTCCTGAAAAATTCCATATTGCCTAAAAGACCAGGGTTTAGAAAATTCATTTGCGCAAAGATGTCAAAGGTATTATTCTGCAAAGGCGTACCACTCATACACAGCCTGTTCTTTGCCGTGAGCAGGCAGGCCGCTCTTGTAACTTTTGAAGCGGGGTTCTTTATGGCCTGGCTTTCATCCAGGATCACGTAATCAAAATTGATCTTGAGTAATAACTGGATATCGCTGCGCAATGTTCCATAGGTAGTAATAATGATATCGTGTTTCTGCAGGTCTTCCGCGCTTCGGCCGCGTGTGCTGCCATGGTGTATATGCCAGCCTAATGAAGAGGTGAATTTTTCAACTTCATTTCTCCAGTTGTAGATAAGGGTCGTTGGACAAACGACTATTGCTTTTAGCGAACCATTGACCGCCTTATAATGATGCAGCATGCTTAATGCCTGCACTGTTTTACCCAAACCCATATCATCGGCCAGGATCCCGCCCCAACCCACATCATTTAAATAGTTCAGCCATTGAAATCCTGAAGTTTGATAAGGCCGGAGTACGGATAACAAATGTGCCGGTGGCGCCACCTCCGGAATATTCTTGAACTCTTTAAGGCGTTCATATTTTTCATCAAGCTCAAAACTCAGTTCTGTTTCATCGCGGTTCTCATACAACTCATCGATCACGCTCATGTGGTACTTCGATAAGCGTAACTGGTTGCTTCGCCCGTCACCAACCTTAAACAAAAGCGAATATCTTTTCAGCCATTCATCCGGGAGTATCCCTAATGTTCCATCGTTGAGCTGTACAAAAGATTGCTTATTGACCAATGCTTTTTTTATGTCATCGATACCAACACGCTGGTCACCAAATTCGATCTCTACTTTTGCATCGAACCAATCGAGCCCGCTGCTTACATGTATATGTGTATTTGGCCTGGCGGTGTTAAAACGGAAATTGCGCAATGCCTCAAATCCATATACCGGCACTTTCATTTCCTTCATGGCATCGATGAATAAAAAGAACCAGTTGTTGCGCAAAACATCCACGCCTTTTAAAACGAGGTTACTGCTATCGTTAGGTCTTTGAAATAAAGAATGCAGGTTCTCCAGTTTTTTTATGAAATTTTCTTCCGCTTCCTTATTCCTTTGTATGATAAGTATTTTATCGCCATCAGGAATGGTAATGGTATCCCTGTCGCTGGCCTTTGTTTCAAAACCTTTGTAGGTGAATATGGGCTGAAACACAAGGTAGTCACCCTTTTCCTGCAACTGTAGTTTTACTTCAGGCTCCCCGCTTTTTATTTCTTTCACCAGGCTCTTATCAAATTCCACCTGGTATTCTTTGGTAAGGGGCAGAATCACCTTCTGCATTTTCTCTGCCCAGTTCTCTTTACTGAGCTGGATATTCCCTTCCTTTAAAAACTTTTCTGCTTGCAGGATATCTTCCGGTTTTTGCCAGAGGTACATTACGCTGTCGCTTAAAAAAACAAGGCTGCTGTTACATTCATTATCGGTGAATGGAATTGCGTCACCCTGTATCTTCACTGTGCATGCAATTTCAAAATGATTGTTCTTTGCCAGCACTTTAAAAACCGGGGAAACAAAATGATCGCTTAATTCTATCTCGGAAAGATTGGTGGTATTAAATGTTTTTGAAGGCGCCAGGTAAAAAATGAAATTGCTGGATGCCTGTTCTTCAAATATCTTTTTCAGTTTGGGTTGCAGGTATTCGGCTATCAGCGCCTTTGTTTCTTCCGGCAGGTCATCACCATCTGTATGAATGATATTCTCCCAGATTCCGCTGAAAGGCGAATTGCGGTCGAGGTATTTGTTTATCTCTGTACCTTGTAATTTCCGTACCTGCTGCAACAGCTGCTTGTCTTCCTCGCTGAACAGTTCCGTATTTACAAATTTTGTAAGGTCAAGTTTTTCTGCCTTGCCAACATATTTTTTGTTGTCATCATCCGCATCACCCTGTACCACATCAACATTAAAATAAGGATAAAGCGTTGCATTAAAATTAAAGACAACTCCCAGTTTTTTTGCGGGCTGCTCTGCTACGGCTATCTCTTCTTTTGGCATCTCAGGCACAACAAAGGTTTCCACAGGGCGCTGTACGGCTGTGCCTGCGGCAACTCTTTTTATGGAGCTGTCAAGCACTTTTAAAAAAGGCTTCCCGTCCTTATAGGTGAATTCGAATTTACCGGAGAGGTCATCGGCTAAACTGTAACCGTATATCTGCAGTAATTTATCTTTTTCTTTATCCCAGTTGCGTATAGTATCAAAATAGAATGGGCCGTAGGCATCCAGTAACTGGAGAAATAATAATGTCTTGTGTTCGCAAAGCGGGTGTTCTGTTTCGCCGCACTTGCAGGAAGTATCAAAATTCCTTTCGTCGTTCTTTTGTATTACGAGCGGATAGATCTCGCCTTCATAAGTCAATTCCGCTTCAACCCTCTCATCTGCAGCTTTTAAAATATTTGCTTTGGTACTGCGTAAAATATTTTCTGCTTCCGCATAAATGCCTGGTGAAGAAAGCAGCTTGATTATTTTTAATTCAATGTGCTTCATCTTTGCCACGGTATGGCGCTGGTTGTATTGAATGCTGGTATTACCAAGCATGTTCTTATCAACCATTTCCTGCAGCCGCAATAAGCCTGCAGCTTCATGACGGCAGATATCTCCTAAATTGTAGGGACAGGTGCAGCGAACCGATATAGATTTTGCATCGGTATATTTTTGAATATAGACCTTGTAAAAAGTACTGTAATTATCATCCTTCACCCTGAACACAACGCCACCCATCAACTGGTCATGTTCCACCAGCTCCACGAAACCCATAGAATGGATCTTTTTTCCGCGACGGATCACTTCATCGGAGCCGTTGTTGTATACGTATTTAATAAGGTGCGGTAACGCCAATTGCCGATCGGTTTTAGTTGTTATAAGTCAGGTTGGCCATTCAGGAAAAGCCAATTTGCAAAAGTAATGAAAAAAAAGTGAGGGTAAGGTTGTAAATAAAGGATTTTGAAAAAAATAATGTTAAAGAAACCTGCAATAAATCAACCCCTGGTGAAGAAATGATGCCGAAATTATTTCGCAACGAGTTTCCCGTCTTCATAAACAACCAGTATGTTGGCAACATCCTCTGTCAGGCAATAACGGATGTCCTTTTCCAGCCCATAGCCGGATAAGCGCTGGTAATGTGATGCATTTTTCTCTTTCATGAATTCAAAAAGGTCATCCTTTGCTTCGGCGTACATCACTGTTGCCATTTGTGAAGAATCACAGTTGATGGAAAAGTGCTTACCTATCCTGTTAATGACAGCACCTGCAAAAAGTGTGTCTTCAATATTCACCCTGTTCTTCCAGGCTGCACAGCCCAGTATAACATTTTGTTTTTGTTCAACCAGGTAATCACATACTGCTGAAAGGTTGGGAAAAGATGCGGTGATGATGGCCTTTGCATTTTTTTCCAATGCCATATGGAGTAATTTGGTGCCGTTGGTAGTAGTTAAAACCAGGGTTTTTCCATTGATGATCTCTTTTGGGTATTCAAAAGGCGAATTCCCATTTTCCAAACCCTCTGCTATCCTGCCATCACGCTCCCCGGCTGTCATGCTTTCAATTTGTTTCCCGAGGCGTATACATTCGGCAACGCTGTCTACCGGTATGATGCATTTTGCGCCATTGTGCATGGCCGTGGCAATTGTGGAAGTAGCCCTTAAAACGTCGATGATCACAACAATGCTCTGGTCAACATCGTAGAGATCTAAAAGGGCAGGAGAAAAAGAAGTATATAATTCGGGTTTCTTGGTTTGCATCTTTCAAATTTAAATCAATATTGCCTTCCACTTTTGCGTTTCGGCGTACTCTTTGATCACTTCATTCCTTTTTGTCAAAAATCTTTCCATGTATTTTTTAAGAATGAGAACGTTGGCCATCTTTCCAATAAACCCATAAGGCGTTTCGAATTCTACAATGTCGATCATTATGGTACCATTACCAACTGTTTTAAAATGATGTTCATGATGAAAGCTTTTAAAATCTCCTTTTACCATGTCATCAATAAAAAAAACAGGCCGCTGCATTACCGTTATCTTAGAAGTGAATTGCCGGGTCTTAAAAAAATGGCGGGCCTTCCAGGTAACTGTTTCGTTCTCGTTGATCAATCCCGAAATGGTGCCGCTAACAGCGGTCTCATTGGTTGACTTCATTGAGATCTTGTGCAGGTTAATGCTCCTGCACAGGTCAAAGACCCTTTCAATAGGTGCTGAAATAAAGCTGGTGAGGTGTATCCTTGTCAAAATAGAAAACTTATCTGTTAAACAAAAGGCATCTTAACAACCTTCGCCTTTAGTAAAGTATTGCGTACACTGACATAGATCTCGCTGTCAATAGCCGCACAGTTATTGGGCACATAGCCCATGCCTATTGCTTTGCCCAACGAAGGCGATTGCGTTCCGGATGTTACGTTGCCGATTATCTCTCCTGCAAAATCCTTTATATCATATCCATGGCGTGCGATGCCTTTTTCCAGCATTTCAAATCCTACCAGTTTTTTTGTAAGCCCTTTTTCTTTTTGTTTTTTAAAGTATTCGCTGTTGGTGAATTCCTTGCTGAATTTGGTTATCCATCCCAAACCCGCTTCCAGCGGCGAAGTGGCATCGTCAATATCATTACCATATAGGCAATAACCCATTTCAAGTCTCAGTGTATCTCTTGCACCAAGACCTATGGGCTTGATGCCTGCTGTCTTCCCTGCTTCAAAAATGGCGTCCCATATCTTTTCCGCATCAGCATCTTTATCCTCGAAATAAATTTCAACACCACCGGCACCGGTATAACCCGTTGCGCTTACCAATACATTTTCCACCCCCGCAAAAGTTCCTTTGGTAAATGTGTAGTACTTCAAATTCATGATATCCATATCGGTGAGCGGCTGCAATAGCTTTGTTGCATTAGGCCCCTGGATCGCAAGCAGGCAGGTCTTGTCAGAGATGTCGTGCATCTCCGCTTTCTTATCATTGAACTGCTGTATCCATTTCCAGTCCTTTTCAATATTGCTGGCATTTACCACGAGCATGTACGCTTTGTTCTCTTCCAGGCAATAAACAATGAGGTCATCTACTATGCCACCATCTTTATTGGTCAGGCAACTGTATTGCGCTTTTCCTGCTGTTAATTTTGAAGCGTCGTTACTGGTAACCCTTTGAATAAGATCCAGCGCATCTTCACCTTTTAAAATGAACTCTCCCATATGGCTTACATCAAATACGCCGGCATTGGTACGCACGGCTGCATGCTCATCATTAATCCCTGAATAACTGATGGGCATATTATACCCGGCAAACTCAGCCATCTTTGCACCTAAAGCAATATGTTTTTCTGTAAAAGGAGTATTTTTCATTAACCTGACCTGTTTTAATTAATAATAAATAATGAACGGCAAAGGTAAGCTGTTCTTTATTCAATAATACCGAGCTTCAAATGAACGGGGAAGAAGATCTGCCTTTTTTCTGAATGGCCCCATTGCTGCCTGATCTTATTCACCAGTTCATTTACCGGGTTATAAGAATTAGCTGCTATGAATTTCTGAAGAGCGCTCCAGCTGTTCAAATAACCTTCCAGTTCTTCCAGGCACCAGTTCGCTTCAATATGGAAACCCGGTGTTTCTATCTTTGTAAAGGGAAATGGAATACCCGCATACCCTTCATCCACATATTTCCGTTCCGGGTCCCAATAATTTTTAAGTGTTTTATAATGGTATTCATTCATGAGCTCATCGATCTCTTTGGAAATACGGAGCAGACTGTATGTCCACGCCGCGATGACCGCACCCGGTTTTGCCACCCGGTTCACTTCTGCATAGAATTTTTCAAAATTGAACCAGTGGATGGCCTGCGCCACGGTGACCAGGTTTACGCTTTTTTCTTCAATACCTGTTTTTTCTGCAGGCTCAACAACATAAAATATATTGGGTGCCTGGTATGCATTATCAATTTGTTTTTGGCTGATATCTGTTGCTATTATTTTTTCAAAATAATTGCTGAGCGACCTGGCGGATTGGCCATTGCCTGTACCGCAGTCCCATGCGAGTTTTTTATCCTCAACAAAGCGCATGATATATGCAAACAATTCTTCCGGGTAATGCGGCCTGTATTGCGCATATATTAAAGCCCGGTGAGAAAAATTATCTTTCATGATCTCAAAGATAAAAAGAGTCCCGCCAAAAATGGCAGGACCTTGTTGGTTTCAACTTCAACTCAACTATTGAAACGGTTTTTAGTAATTATTATCTGCTTCTCCTGCCAGCGCCTCTTTTATCTCGTCGCACATTTGCAGGAGTTTGCCGAAGTTCTCTTCGCTATTGTCTGACCTGTCAAAATCTATCCTTAGCCTGCCCGGCCGGCTTTTGATGTGTACGCTGGTTCCGTCATCAAGCCTGGCATCGGTCTCTACAAAGCTGCGATTGAACGATATGGCATTGTGAAGGTGTGATTTTATAATGCGGTGCACCGTTCTTGTCTGGTCCTCATCAAAGCTTGCCCTGAAACGATAAGCATCATCGTCATCTCTTACTGTGATGGACATGTCGTGGTCATGAAAGCATGAACTTAGTGCAACCACTACAGAAAAAAACAGCGTGATGTACAGGGATCTTCTTTTTTTCATTATTGTTCTTTTAGTTGATACCAAGCATCGGGTCATAAACATTTGTAATGTGCATGCTTAAAGGCTCGCCGTTCACCGTACCACTCTCTATCTTTTCTTTTATACTATCCAGTTTTTCCTTTGCTCTTTCTATTGAATCGATCTTTCTTTGTCTTTTAATTTCCTCGATGCTTCTTAGAGAATCAGCTTTCCTGTCATATTCATTGTACCGGTAGTTATCTCCATTGCTCCTGTCACGCAGGTCACGCTCTTTTCTTGAATGCCTGTCGTTCCATCCATCGGCCTTTCTTCCATCAAGTGTATACAAGCCATCAGCCTTCATCACGTAATCAACATCTGCCTGCCACCTGATATCCTCTTCCGAATCATAATAAAACTCATCGTTCCAGTTATTGTCCCAGT
>DATHEH010000250.1:0-5505 GCA_035318685.1 Ferruginibacter sp. | reverse complement strand
CTCATTGGCAGAGAGTTTATTTGTTGCAGGATCATAATCCCATGTACCCAACCCGGTTGCTTCAATTGCAAAAGCCAGTTCATCATTACTGCCCTCCAATTGCTTCAGCAGGTTTATTTTTTCTGTGCTTTCTGTACAGGTAACAAAAACACCCGACGGCTTGCCGGATTCATCATTTACCGGGCTATAGCTGAATGTCCAGTAAACATCCTCTATTTTCCCATTCCGGTAAATAGGGATTAACTGGTCTTCACTCCATGTTGCTTCGCCTTGTGTTAGCACCTGGTCGATCAATGGCTTGATGATATGCCATATTTCAGGCCATGCTTCTTCTCCTTTCATACCCAGGATAAAAGGATGTTTACCATCTTTGCCAAGGCTGGGACGATAAGCGTCGTTATAAAAACAAGTGAGCTCATCTCCCCAGAATAAGAACATCGGGAATTTTGAATGGAGGATAATGCTTAATGTAGTGCGTAAACTTTGCGGCCAGGTTTGCGGTAAGCCCAAACTTGTATTACTCCAGTCTTTTTCACGGGTGAGTTTACCCATTTCTCCTCCTCCTGCAAGAAATGTTATGTTTTTATCAAGGCTTTTAACTTCCATTTTATAATTTATTGAACCTGGATCACAAATTTTTCTTTTGGTGGCCTTGACAGCCCATTTTTCATGGTTACTAACAGTGCTTCATGAATTACTTTTTTTAAAAGCGAGAATTCGGGTGGCTTGCAAATGTAGTAATGTGCGCCTTTTTCATAAAGCATGTTCACCACATCATGGTCCATTGATGTGGAATAAATAATTACAGGCAGTTCTTTTAATTTCTCATTCTCTTTTATCTCTACCAGGCATTGAAAGCCGGCTTTAAGCGGCATATTAAGGTCAAGAAAAAGCAGGTCGGGGAGATGAGCAGCCGTGGCATTAAGAAATTGCATAAGTTCAACCCCATCATTTACTGTTGTTAGGTCCGTATCAAGGGGTATCTCTTCCAGGGCTTCTTTGAAAAACATACAATCATCCGGGTCGTCATCGGCAAGCATCAGCTTCTGTGGCTCTTTACTCATGTTGTAAAATTACTTTATCCTGTATATTTTAGGTAATAGTTATTGGATAAGCATAGGATGAGGAAAAATAAAGAAACGAAATTTTATTTTAATGGCAAAAGCCAGGCGATCAAAAAGAACAAAAATAAATAATATGACCTTCGGCTTATCTTTCATAGGGTTATAGCACTACTATCATCCTGTTGCTACGTGCAGGTAGGGCGTGTTGTTTTTATCAAGGATCTTATTTATTGCAGCCGCTATCAGTTGTTTTGCACACCCTTTGCAGTTTGAAGCGGGTGCGTTGACGGGGATCAACTCCCCATCAGCCTGTTCTTCTGTGCTGCGTATTCATCCTGCGTGATAGCACCTTTTTGCATGAGTTCAAAAAGTTTATGCAGTTCATCTGCTATCATTTGTTGCGATGGCCTGCCGCTGGTATTTGTTCGGGCAATGGCTTCTGCCAGCTGGGTGGCCTGGTTGCTGATCTGCATCTTTTTATATTCTTCCTGTGCCAGGGTAATGGTATCTTTTAAAAGTTTGGGATGATGAATGAGGTCATACTTTGTTTCACCAAGTTCGGCAGCGGTTTGTATATCTACATTACCATAGCCGAATAGGCGGCCCCATAATGACTGGTCGTATTCTACATTATTTATTTTATCCAGCGGACTTTCTTTTGAGTAGCGGGTAAAAAAACCGGTCTCATCAATTACCCTGAGATTGGTGACGCTCCAGATATTGTGTCTCCAGTTTATGTATTCATACAGCGGGTAAAGTGCGGCCACAAGTGCTATGATGTATGCGGTTAAGTTGTTGAGCCACCATATCAGCAGGACAGAGAGTAATAGCCAGGCAAAAAATGGCAGCACCAGTCTTAACCAGTGCTGCCTGGTGATGAGCAAAATCTTTTCGTCTTTTTTAAGGGATGTTCGCATAAACGTTTAAGTCGTTTGAAGGTTTAAGTTTTCAATCGTTCTGTAAAATAGTAAAAACTTTAAACGAATTTAAACGATTTAAACCTTTTGGATGTCTTAAACGGCCTAAACGTTTTACCATATCCTCACCCTCAAACTATCTGCCCTGTACATTTTATCTCCCGGCTTTATATTAAAGGCTGTATAAAATTCGTCAATATCCACGAAGGGGCCATTAACCCTGTATTTACCAGGACTGTGTACATCTGTCAACAAACGGGCCTTTTGCGTTTCTTCACGATAATGACCAAGCCAGCCCAATGCATAACCCATAAAATAGCGTTGCATGGGCATAAGGTTGCTGATCGGTTTATTCTCTTTATACTGTGCTGTTTTTTTAAATGCCTCCATACCCAGTAAAATGCCGCCAAGATCAGCGATGTTCTCACCAAGTGTTGCTTTACCGTTTATATGGTAACCATTAACGGGCTCGTATTCGTTGAACTGGTTCACCATTACCTGCGCTCTTTTGTTGAAGGCCTCTTCGTCAGTTTTTGTCCACCAGCTTTTTAAATTGCCTTTATCATCATATAGCCTTCCATAGTCGTCGAAGCCGTGTGTGATCTCGTGGCTTATAGTATTGCCACCGTAGCCGTAAACAATAGCATCATCGAGTTCAGCATCGAGGTAGCCAGGCACAGTAAAGATGCCGGCAGGCAGAACGATCTCGTTATTACTCGGGTTGTAGTAGGCATTGTAAGTTTGTGGTGTCATGGTCCACTCATCCCTGTTTACAGGTTTACCCAGCTTACTGTATTCATAATTGTGCCACCACAACCTGGAGTTCATATAATTCTTAGCAAGGCTTTCCCTTCCGATATCCATGGCAGAGAAATCTTTCCATTTATCGGGGTAACCAACTTTACTTTTTATCGCTGCTAATTTTATATAGGCTTTTTGTTTGGTGCTGTCACTCATCCAGTCAAGCTTAGCAATGCGGTCTTTTAGTGCGCCACGGATATCTTCCACCATTACCGTGTAGCGTTTTTTTGCAGTTTCGTTGAAGAACTCTTTTACATATAACTGGCCCAGCATTTCGCCCATGGCGGCTTCTTCCATTTCTATAACTCTTTTCCATCTTGGCTTTCTTTCTTTGGCGCCACTGAACAGTTTGGAAAAATTGAACGCTTCATTGCCATAAGCATCAGGTAACACAGCGGCCATATCAGTGATGAGGTTGAATTTTACATATTGCCTGAGATCGGTCAGCGGTGTTTTAACCACAGCCTCATTCATCGCCCTGAAAAATTCAGGCTGGCCCACAATGGCCGAATCAACATTCGTTACGCCCAGGTTTTTTGTATATGCGGCCCAGTCAATATTGCCCGCCATTTTACCGAGGTCGGTAATGGCCATTTTATTGTAATTCTTGTAAGGATCCCTAAGGTCTTCGATCTTACGGGAAGCAGTAGCCATTTTAGTTTCCATCGCCAGTATATTTTTGGCGGAAGTTGCAGCTATGGCCGGATCCTCGCCAGCCATGGTAAGTATCTTACTGATATATTCAACGTATTTGTTGCGGATATTGATCGTGGCTGAATCATTTTTAAAATAGTATTCTCTTTCGGGAAGACCTAATCCTCCCTGCCACAGACCATAGGCCATTACTTCGCTGTTCTTGTCATCCTGTCCAACCCAATCGGCAAAGAACGTGTTTGAGCCGATCTTTTTAAAATCAGTTACAACGTTCATCAGCGCCTTCGTGTCGGTAACAGCGTTCAATTTATCCAGCAATGACTGAATGGGTTTTAGACCATCGGCTTCTATCTTCGTACTATCCATGCCCGTGGTCCAGAAGTCGCCGATCTTTTGATCATTGCTTCCTTTGGCTGCATTGGCGGCGGCTGCTTTTTCAGATATTTCCCTAAGGCGCTTCATGTTTTCCTCTACAACCAGGTGGCCAATGCCCCAACTTGATTGTTCGTTGGGTATGGGATTTCTTTTTATCCATCCTCCATTGGCATAGTCAAAAAAATCAGCGCCGGGAGTTATGGTGCTGTCCAGGTTAGCCAGCAGGATATCCGGCTTTGTTGTTGATGCTGTTATTGTTGAAGTGTTTTGGTCACTACTGTTACAGGATATCACCCAGGTAATGATCACCAATGCGAAAAATAATTTCTTCATTAAAAATTTGTTTTATCATTAAATATAAAGAATGATAGGTGAGCAGGATTAAATTTTTTTATGGGCGGAAAGAAAATGGCCGGGATGACAAAGAAGCTAAGGAAAAAAGCGGAGCAGGTAAGACTCAAAGACGTTTATGATTCCGGCTTCCTGTCTTACCGGCAAAAGAAATTAAAGAGATCATTGCTCAGCTAATATTACAACTGCAATAACCCAGCCTTGTACAAAGTAGTCACAGGCTTATTATCCCAGAACAATTCAAAGTCTTCCAGCCCCGCTTTTTCATAATCATCTTTTACTTCCTGTCTTGTGTAGGTTTTAATATTATCAACCGATAATCCTTTCAGCATATTGGCCAGCCATATTCCCTGGTCTTTATCCACCTTTATATTGATGGTCTCTTTTTTTGTTTCAAAGGTTAGCGACAATATTTCCCACTGGCTACCTTTTTTACTTTTGATAATGGTTTCTGTTTTAGGTTGATTGCCCAGGAAAATAAATTTTGTATTGGGATTCGAATTTGCCAGCTCAACCTCTTCAATAGCTTTAAGAATGTAACCAGGTGCAACAGTAGTCCTGGGTACCTTATGTTCAAACCATTTTTGCAAAGGGTAATCAAAACAGGCACCATGCATATAATTTAAAAGTGATTTTTTCAATCCAAAACTAAAGCGCTCGTGATCTGCACCGGTTGGATCGGTGTGTTCAATATCATTATTGGCAAAGCTGCCAACAACATCAGTGTTTTTTTCAACTTTAAATTTTGCAGGATGCAGCCCTACCGGGCTGTGCGCCGTCATCGTGAACAAATGCCAGAAGGCAGATTGTAATATACCTGCTTCAAAAAGCTGCCGCACCATTTCCAGTGAGTCGATTGTTTCCTGTGCGGTTTGCGTGGGAAAGCCATACATTAAATAAGCATGCACCATGATGCCCGCTTCCGTAAAATTCTTATTCACCCTTGCCACCTGTGCAACCGTAATTCCTTTTTGAATGAGTTCAAGCAAACGGTCTGAAGCAACTTCCAGTCCCCCGGAAATGGCAATGCAACCTGATGCTTTTAATAACAAACAAAGGTCACGGGTAAAGCTTTTTTCAAAACGGATATTGGCCCACCAGCTTACGGTAAGTTTCCTGCGTATGATCTCCAGCGCAAGTGCACGCATTAAAGCGGGTGGTGCAGCTTCATCAACAAAATGAAAACCATTCTGCCCCGTTTGTGCGATCATTTCTTCCATGCGGTCGCAAAGCAATGACGCGGTGAGGGGTTCGTATAGTCTTATGTAGTCGAGACTAATGTCGCAGAATGTACATTTGCCCCAGTAACATCCATGTGCCATCGTGAGCTTATTCCAGCGGCC
>DATHEH010000249.1:0-8692 GCA_035318685.1 Ferruginibacter sp. | reverse complement strand
TGCGAGTTCAGCCAGGTAATGAAAAAATCGTGCCCCGGTAAGGTCGCTTTGTTGCGAGTACCATGTATTAGCTTCATGCCAGGCGTCTTCTATATCTTTTTTTAATTTCAATTTCATCGGATCACTGCCAATAACGAATGTTCTTCCCAGGTCTGCTTCCCAGCCTTTGAAGACAGGGCCAAAATCTAAAAAAACAATATCATCATTTTGAATGACCAGGTCAGGCGGATCCCCATTGTAAGGCTGAAGCGTGTTAGCGCCGGCCCGTACAATTTTTTTATGCCAGAAGTTCTCAATGCCAAGTTCTTTCGCAACTTTGACAATCTCAGCAGACAATTGACTTTCATACTTTCCGGGGATTATCAATCCACGCTGTTCTACTGTATTAAATAATTCTTTTGCCTTTTGTTCGGCAAGTACAAGGTTTTGCTTCACATCATCCATAACATGTTTTTATTGAAGCACAAAACTAAAGGCCGTGTGAGACCTTCACTTTAGAAATCTTGCTGTTTTTTTCTGCGTGGACCTGTAGGCAGAAGGAGAAAGCCTGTATTGTTTTTTGAAAGCCGAAGAAAAATAGTCAATACTGTTAAAGCCGGACTGGAATGCAATATCGGCAACAGGTAGTGGAGTGGCTAAAAGCATTTCAGCGTGTTTCAGGCGCATAAGTTGTAAGTATTGATAAACGGGGTACCCGGTAAATATCTTGTATATCCTGCTGAAGTGAAAGGGGCTTATACAGCAGTGCTTTGCCAGTTCCTGCAGTGAAATATTCTTTGAAAGGTTCTCGTTTAGGTATTGTTTCGCTGTTTCAATGGTTACGAGGTGATGTTTTTTTAACCTGGCCGGAAGTGCCTGCGGCAATTCATAATCAGTAAAGCGTGAAAGTACTTCTTCCAATATCTCCATTACGAGGTTATCCATTTCAAGCTTGTACTTTGTTTGTTGTTTTGCCGCCCGTAACAATGCATAATGCAATTGTTCTACTTGCGGGTTTGTTTTAAGGAGCAGGGATTGTATGTCTTTATTGGAAAAGAACCAATGTGCCTTAAGCTGAAGCTGCTCTTCAATATCCCCGTAGAAAGCTTTTTTAAAGATGATGATGGTGCATTCGTCCGGGATCTTTCCCGGATGTGTTACAGTATAATCATAACCGGGTTTGCTGATAAGAACTGAGCCGGTATAAGTGTCAAGCGTACCCCTAAAGGCATTGTAATAAAAATTCCCCGACCGGGTGAGGCAAAGGGAAAGATGCTCGTTATATTCCGTCTTCGATTTAGTACATTCATTGCAAAGGCATTTGAAATCGCATATCTCATAATAATCGGAAGAGAATAATATGTGTACCTCAGCCTCCATATAAGCAAAAATATAAAATGTTCAATACCCAACGCTCAATAATAAATATTCAATTAAGTAGCGTCTCGTTTCAGAGAAGAACAGTTTGAGCATTGAAAATTTGCACCTATAAAAAAGCCCCTCATCGGGGCTTTCATAATTCTTATTTAAAACTTCTTCTCTCTTTCGGAGCATATATCCTCTTTCTTCCTTCTGACCTGTCGCTTCTTCCGCCTTCATCATTTGGTCTTTTAAAACCTCCGTCAGCCTCATTCATACGAACGGTGCGGTTGTTGTAGCGCTTGCCGTCAATTGCATTGATCATTTTTGAAGCTTCGGCTTTGTCGATCTCTATCCAGCTGTTCATGTCCCTCATATCTATTTTGCCTAATACCTCTTTTTTAAGATCGCTCTCATCCAAAATGAATTGTAAGAAACTCGCTTTATAAAAACCATCCTTGGTTCCCAGGTTGATGAATAACCTTGTGTAACCGCTGTCACGCCTGTTGAAAGTGCTGCGTTCTTTCCTGCTGCCACTCATATCATCTCTTCCTGCCGGCCTTCTTTCAGCCCTGTTGTCCCTGTTCAGGTCATCGGCATTTTCATAATACTTTAAGAAATGGCTGAATTCCAAAGCGGCTACCCTTTGCAACACTTCTTCTTTACTTACATCAGCAAATTTTTCTATGAGGTCCGGCATATATGTTTCGTAATCACCATGGCTAACATCTGCCTTCATCAATTTATCCATGAAATGAAAGAACTGTTTGCGGCAAACATCTTTACCTGAAGGGATATCAACTTTATGGAATTGTGCGTTGATCATCCTTTCCAGCGACTTGATCTTATAAGTTTCCCTGCTGTGACAGATGGAAAGACAGATACCTGTTTTACCGGCACGGCCCGTACGTCCGCTGCGGTGAGTATATACTTCCATGTCATCAGGTAATTCAAAGTTGATCACGTGTGTGATGCCATCCACGTCAATACCTCTTGCAGCAACGTCTGTTGCAATGAGTAATTGTAAATTCTTACTGCGGAAACGACCCATCACTTTATCCCTTTGCTGTTGCGTAAGGTCTCCGTGTAAGGCCTCAATATCATATCCCGCTTTTGACAAGCGCTCAGAAACTTCCTGTGCATCGGCTTTTGTACGGGTAAAAATGATGCCATACATATCCGGATTAAAATCTATCAAACGCTTTAAAGATTCGTAACGGTGTTGTGCAGGTACTACAGAATACTGGTGATCGATATTTACATTGCCGCTGTTCTTTTTACCTACAGTAACCTCTTTTGGGTTATCCATATAATTTTTGGAAATGGCCCTTACTTCCGGTGGCATGGTAGCACTGAATAACCAGGTACTTTCCCTGTTGATGGTATTCTTTAACACGAAATCAATATCATCCCTGAAACCCATGTTCAGCATTTCATCAGCTTCATCCAGTACAACGTATTTAACTTTTTGCAGGTCGATGGCTTTTCTTTCGATCAGGTCGATCAAACGGCCGGGTGTTGCAATAACTATGTGCACACCTTTTTTAAGGTTGCGTATCTGCATCATAATGGATGCTCCGCCATATACGGCTTCCGTATAAATGTTTTTACTGTGTTTTTTATAAGATTCCAGGTCGTTGGTAATTTGTAAACACAGTTCCCGTGTAGGGCAAACTATCAATGCCTGTGGATGGCGCTGGCCGGCATCGATCAATTGTAATAAGGGAAAACCAAAAGCGGCAGTTTTACCGGTGCCTGTTTGTGCCAGGCCGATAAAATCGGTAGTGCCGGATAATAATACCGGGATAGCTTTTTCCTGTATTGAGGTTGGTGTTTCAAATCCTAAATCGGTAATAGCTTGTACCAATTGTTCGTTCAAGCCTAAGGCTTCAAATGCATTCATGAAAATTTGTTTTGCGATAGCCACATGTAGTGTCCCGCCCCCGGCGGGATGTCATGCTTTGGCCGTTGATAAAGTGCAGGGAGATCAAATCATCCCGGGAGAAAGTCTATTTTGCAACAGCAACTGAGCATGTCATGTAATTCTCAGTTTTTAATTAATGGGCGCAAAGGTAATGCTTTTATTGCTGAAAACAATTTAAATATTAAACTTAACGTTTAATTGGACCGGTTTTAAACTATTTTATTTTTTTTGTATCTATATACAGCCTGACCAATCTTTATGCTTAAGCTTACGATCTTTTTGCTGTTTTTCTTTTCAGTGTCATTTGCCTTGGGGCAAACGGATTCGCTGTCGAAAGAAGACAGGCTTGCATTGGATTCGATGTTTCAAAATGATGAATTCATAAAACTGATGTTGGGAAAAAAGAAAAGCTATTTTGACATACGCGTGGGTGCAGGTAACCAGTTGCTGAGCACTAAAAATAATAACGTTAATGCCGGTGCATTAAAATCAAGTTTTGCCCTGATCCCTGTAGTTACCTATAACGATAAAAGCGGCTTCGGTTTGGCTTTGAGTTCTTTTTTTGCTTCAGACAGCGGGGCCTTTAAGCCATACCAATACGCCGTTAATCCCTATTTTGAATATTATAGCAGATCTGTGAACCTCGGTGTGTATTATACGCGGTACATTTTTAATAAGTCGTCCGGCTTTTCTCCTAACCCTTTTCAAAATGCGTATTATTTTAATTTCGTTTACATAAAAACCTTTATCGAACCCGGCATATCGTTAGGTTATGCCAGCGGCCATTTTACCGATACTTTCTCATTAGCGGGTACCAACAGAAAAATAGAGGTCAGGCTTTCTGATCTTAGCTTGTCTCCTTACGTGCAACACAATTTTTCTTTTTATAAACTATTTTCAAAACATGACGGGCTTAATCTTACACCTTCGCTAATGCTTATAGCCGGAAGGCAGCGTGCGGAAGCTCCGGGCCTGAACCTGTCACGGCTTGTCAGCCTTCCGCGGATAAAGGAATACCTTAAGAACAGGTTCGAATCAGATTCGAAATTTCAATTACAGTCAGTAGCCGGGTCATTAGCGATAAAATACCAATACAAAAAATTCTATACGAGTCCCGGTCTTTATATTGATTACTACCTTCCATCCACCACTGAAAAAAGACTCACCACGGTATTCTCCGTAACAGCGGGTTTCACCCTTTAATCAATTGATTGTCTTAACAAAGATTTGTAAAACATAAATGCCCGCTGGCATATTACTTGATGCATTAGTGCAACCTAAATTTTATAAATTTTATGAAAACAAAACTCTTATCACTGGCATTGATCTGTTTCATCAGCACAACAGCATTCTCACAAAGACTTCATGTTGGAATTAAAGGCGGAGCCGCCCTGAACAAACTCACCGGAAAATCCTTCAAGGAAGAATTTTCATTTGGTTACCACGTAGGTGGTTTCTTTGAAATAGGCCTGGGTAGAAAATTCGGTATCCAACCTGAGGTCATATTCAGCCAGACAAACGTAGACACATCAAGTAACTTCAGCAGTGTTTACCAGTTCAAGGAACTTAATAAGGTACAACTGAAATACCTTAACATTCCCATTTTACTTAACATTAAACCGATGAAGATGCTGACACTACAGGTAGGACCTCAGTTCAGCATCTTGACCAACAAAAGCAACACGCTTTTAGAAAACGGTCAGCAGGCATTTAAGAACGGAGACTTCAGTATGCTTGGCGGTGCCCAGGTCAATATAGGCCACCTTAATATCTATGGCCGTTACGCGATCGGCTTAAGCAATATCAATGATATTGACGATAAAGAAAAGTGGAAGAACCAAAGTATCCAGTTGGGTATAGGGTTCACTTTATAATTAATGGATCTCAATTTTGCAAAGTTTTTTTAGGAACGTATGATGCTGAGAGAGCCATCTGCGTTCCATTTTACAACAGCAGAAGGTACAGCTGCTGTCATATCATCCTGGCGGTGTTGGACTATATAGTCAACACCGTTTTTTATTACCACATCTATATCGGTAAAAACTGCCGGTGGAGGATAGCCTGAAACGTTTGCCGAAGTGGATACAATAGGCTTTCCAAAGCGTTTGATGAGCTGTTTGCAAAAAGTGTCACTGGTGATGCGAATGGCGATGCTGCCATCATCCAGTATCATGTTCTCTGCCATGCCGATGCCGCCTTCATAGATAAATGTTGTTGGCTTCTTTATACCCTTGATATAATCAAATATCTTGGGGTTGGGTTGGGTAACGTATCGAAGTATGTCTTTTTCTTCAGCCAGTAGAACGATCATCGCCTTTTTATCAGAGCGTTTTTTCAATGCATACAGGGAGTCTACCGCCTGTGCATTTGTGGCATCACAACCAATACCCCAAACGGTGTCCGTAGGGTAGAGGATGAGCCCCCCTTCCCTTAATGCTTTTAAACATTGTTCTATATCGGCTTCAAAATTCAACTGGCTTTTTATTTATGCTGCAAATTATTTTAAAACATTGGAAACTTCCAAAGCAATTAAGCGCTCATCTAACCGGGCCAGGCATTGCGGGATGTCATATAATTTGCAGGTATTGCTTACGCATGGTTCGCAGGCAAGTTGCCCCAGCCTGATAATGCTGCGGTTACTTACATTGTAAGGCGCTGTATTCTGCTCATTTCCTGCACCAAATAAAACAATGGTATGAACGCCCAGCGCATTGGCAACATGCGCCGGGCCGCTGTCTGTTGTCAGCATCACTGCATTGGAACCCATTAAAGTTACCAGTTCCTGCAGGCTTGTTTGTCCTGCTTTGTTGGCTATATTGGTTTTGTCGGGCAATGCAGCATAAACTTCATCAACAAAACTTTTTTCTTTATGGCTGCCGACCAGGATGATCTCATTATCTATTTTATTCCGGATCGTATCTATCAGCTGTATGGCTTTTTCTTTGGGCAATCTCCTTGAAGATGCTTCTGAATTAATGTTTATGATAAGCGCATTTTTCCTTTCCGGAGCCTGTGACATAAGTTGTACAGCCGGAACGGGTATCTCCTTTTTTGTGAATTGTTGCAACAGGTCAATATATTCTTCTACCCGGTGCAGGTTCCTTTTCTTTTGAAAGGCATGCGTAAGTGATATGGAACGCAGTTCTTTTTTAAAACCTATTCTTTGTTTCGCAGCGATGGCATATCCCATAACGGCCGATGAAAATGAGTCGGGCAGGCAAAAGAAAAGATCATATTTTTTTTGTGAGCGGAGCAGCCTGCCAAATTTAAATGCCCCTGTCAATCCTTTGTATTCTTTTTTGGAAAAAATATAGCCTTGTCCATGTTGCGGAAAATTTTCCAGTAAAGGATCCAATCCTTTTTTCGCAATAAGGTCTATCGTTGCATCAGGGTACTGCTGCTGCACGGCCTGTACAAAAGCCGTGCTCATGACCATATCTCCCAGCCAGTTGGGGAGGCGAATGAGAATATTCATGGGTGTAAAATACATTCATTTTAAAATATGGCGCAAAGGCGATGAACAAATTAATTACAAAGTACTACCTGGCTCAGTTAAAATAAGTGAATTGAATTAGTAAAAATGTACTGGGCGAAGTAGTATGTTTGCAAAAAAATCAACATGGAATTGAAAGAAAGGATACTGGCAGCCTGGGCAGACCGCGAACTTTTAAAAGATAATGTTTATGCCGACGCGGTGAGGTTGGTCATTGAAGAAGTGGATAAGGGCCGCCTGCGTACTGCATCTCCTGTAATTGATGGATGGGAGGTTAATGAATGGGTGAAGCAGGCCATACTCATGTACTTTGCCATCCGGCAGATGGAAACCTTTGTGTTGCCGCCATTCGAGTTCTATGATAAGATGAAATTAAAATCCGGCTATGCAGCATTGGGTGTAAGAGCCGTGCCACATGCGGTTGCGAGGTATGGAGCTTACCTGGCAAAAAATGTTGTGCTCATGCCGAGCTATGTAAATATTGGCGCTTATGTAGATGAAGGAACAATGGTGGATACCTGGGCAACAGTTGGTAGTTGTGCACAGATAGGGAAAGGCGTTCACCTGAGCGGGGGTGTAGGTATTGGTGGTGTTTTGGAACCATTACAGGCCAGCCCGGTAATTATAGAAGATGGTTGTTTTATCGGCAGCCGCTGTATCGTAGTGGAAGGGGTGAGGGTGGAAAAAGAAGCCGTACTTGGTGCAAACGTGGTGCTCACGCAATCTACCAAGATCATAGATGTGAGTGGCGTAACGCCTGTTGAAATGAAAGGCAGGGTGCCGGCAAGGAGCGTGGTGATACCCGGCAGTTATACAAAAAAATTTCCCGCAGGTGAATATGGTGTTGGTTGTGCATTGATCATTGGTCAGCGCAAACCTTCCACAGATCTTAAAACAAGTTTGAATGATGCGCTGAGGGATTTTAATGTGTCTGTTTAAAACAGCCCTTAATTCGCTTACATGAATGATGCAAGTAAGAAAAATTACACCGCGGGGTTCAGCATTACTTTTATTGGTGCGATCCTCTTCAGCACAAAAGCCATTTTTGTAAAACTTGCTTTTGCTGAAACAGGTGCAGATGCCATTACACTACTTGCACTAAGAATGGTTTTTGCATTACCATTTTACCTGGTCATCGCTTTTTTTTATAGCAACCGGACTTCCAATGTTAAGTTCACCAAAAAGCAATGGCTCATTATCATCCTGCTTGGCCTTACGGGCTATTACCTGAGTAGTCTTTTTGATTTTATAGGATTGCAATATGTTTCAGCCGGCCTTGAGCGGCTGATACTTTTTTTATACCCAACTTTCGCGGTGCTGCTTAACGCGGCAATATTCAGGCAAAGGATAAATAAGATACAGGGATTTGCGCTTGTGCTGACCTATATCGGGATCGGCATTGCTTATTTCGGGGAGTTAAAAATGGATGCGGGCAACCCGGATTTTTTCTTAGGTACTTTTTTCATTTTCTTATGTGCGGTTACTTTTTCCATTTACCTGGTGGGCAGCGGCAAACTGATCCCTTTTGTTGGCGCCACAAAATTTACGGCATATACCATGACCACAGCGTCGGTTGGCGTTATCGCACATTATTTTATTGCCGGCAATACGGTGCAGCATTTCAGTACGCCTTTACTGGGCTACGGAATACTGCTGGCCATCATCGCTACGGTTATACCAACATTCTTTATTTCGAACGGGTTAAAAAAATTAGGTTCCAATAATGTGGCCATCATTTCTAGCATCGGGCCGGTGTCCACTATTTTACAGGCACATTTTATATTAGGAGAAAGATTATCTGTTGCCCAGGTAGTGGGTACATTACTGGTTATATGCGGTGTTTTACTCACCGGCTGGTTCAACAGGGATATTTAGTTTTTTTAAAATCAATTTACACTTTACATTTGCGGTCCTGAATGTTTAAAACGTTTAAGCAG
>DATHEH010000248.1:0-3872 GCA_035318685.1 Ferruginibacter sp. | reverse complement strand
TCTTAATATATCTTCAGTAATGAGCTGATGAATTCCGAAGTGAGCGCATATTTTTTCAACGTCGTCTTTGCGTAATCCATCAATATTGATCCATGTTATTCCCGGGCTGGCAAGGTGGGCATACGTTTCTTCAATAGTTTTAATTTGATGGCATATAAAATTATCCCGATCGTATTCATACAGAAAAATATTTGAGTGGGTTTCATGGGTCTCTTGCCTGCTAACAGTGGGGTTTACATGTAAAACCTTTTTGGTTCTTAAAAGTTCCAGCGGATTTATGATATAATCGAGATAGTTTCTTTTATTCATGAGAAAATATTACCCGGTAATTGGAAATATAAGAAGATAAATATCCTAAATCTACAACAATTGAAGAAGGCGGATTTTGCCACAGGAAAGAAAATAATCAGAAGGCTGCACTTTTTGGATAGCGTGGAAACGGTATTACATCCCGGATATTACCCATCCCGGTTACAAATTGAACCAAACGTTCAAAGCCAAGGCCAAAACCTGCATGGGGGCAGGAGCCGAACCGGCGTGTATCAAGGTACCAATCCAGTTCCTCAGCCGGGATATTCATTTCCTTCATCCGTTTTAATAACATATCCAGCCTTTCTTCTCTTTGAGAGCCACCTACCATTTCTCCTATTCCTGGTGCGAGTATATCCATCGCAGCAACCGTTTTACCGTCATCATTCAACCTCATATAAAAAGATTTAATGTCCTTTGGATAGTTGGATAATATAACAGGCTTTTTAAAATGTTTTTCAACCAGGTATCGCTCATGCTCGCTTTGAAGATCTATACCCCACCCTTCAATCAGGTACTGGAATTTCTTTTTCTTGTTATGATTGCTGTTTTTTAAGATTTCAATTGCTTCTGTATAAGTAAGCCGCTCAAATTTATTATTTACAACAAACCCAAGCTTTTCCATCAACCCCATTTCACTCCTTTCAGCCTGGGGCTTTTGTTTTTCTTCCTCTTCCAGTCGCTGGCTTAAAAACGCAAGGTCATCTTTGTTATTTTCTATTACATACCCGATAATGTATTTTATAAAATCTTCTGCCAGGTTCATATTATCTTCAAGGTCTGCAAATGCCACTTCGGGCTCTATCATCCAGAATTCTGCAAGATGCCTGGTTGTATTGCTGTTCTCTGCCCGGAAAGTTGGCCCAAATGTATAGATGTCGCTAAATGCCATTGCCGCTAATTCCCCTTCCAACTGGCCACTGACGGTAAGGTTTGTACTGCGTCCAAAAAAATCCTCTTTAAAATTAATATTGCCATCATCCCCTACTGCACTACCATCCAAAGGAAGGGTTGTTACCCTGAACATTTCACCTGCACCTTCTGCATCGCTGGCGGTAATGACGGGAGTATGCATATATACAAAATCACGGTCGTTGAAAAACGTATGAATAGCAAATGCAAGGGAATGCCTTACACGAAATACAGCTCCAAAAGTATTGGTACGAAAACGGAGGTGTGCGATTTCCCTCAGGTATTCAAGGCTTGGTTTATTTTTTAACTGTAAAGGATATTTTTCAGCGTCACAATCGCCTAATATTTCAATGGAAGAAGCTTTCAACTCAATTTTTTGTCCTTTACCCAAAGAAGGGATGACCTCTCCTGTAGCTTTGATGCATGCACCCGGAGAAAGCCTTTTTAGAACAGAATCATCAAACATTCCCAACGGAATGACCACCTGCAAATTATTATTAGTACTTCCATCATTCAAAGCTATAAACTGGTTATTACGGAACGTACGGACCCAGCCCATCACCGTGGCTTCGTAATTAGCTTTTTCAGATCCAAGCAAAGCTTTAATTTTTTCCCGCTTATTGAACATATAAAATTTTAAGTGGGCAAAGATACCATCAAAAAACAAAACCCCTGTTTCCAGGGGCTTTGAAAAATGTTGTTTTAATAAAGCGGATCAATGGGTGTATTTGGATTATTATCTCTTTCTGTAAAAGGATACGGAAAGAAATTTCTTTTTCTTTCACCCGTTAATGGTCGCCCGAATCTCCTCATATCTTCCAGCTTAAAGCCCATCATATAAAGTTCTATCTGGCGCTGCCGGTAAATCTCATCCAGGATAGCTGCCTGGGTTGCTCCTGTAAATGGAAGTTCGCCAGCTCCAATACCAAAAGGATCGGCAGTCGGTTGCTTTGTTACAACTTTATTTAATTCTATCAATGCATTGGCCAAGTCGGGTGGACTCATACGTGCATAGCTTTCTGCTTTTATTAAAATAATTTCACCGGGCACATAATAAGGCCATGGTGTTGTGGAAGTCAATCCAAAGCCACCAACCCTGAACCGCGGAGCAATAGTTGGATTGATGGTAGTATAAAACTGAACTCTTTTATCAGTTGCTGTTGGACGTAAACCTATAGGTAATCCAAAAGTTGAATCAACAGGCTGCCATACATTATTGGTAGATGTAGCTGTTTCAAAAATGGGGTTAATGCTTACAGCATCATAGTTCATCGTGGATCTTTTTGTAAGATCTACAAGGTTTGCTGTTGCAAGGGCAAGGGTATAATTTCCTGAAAATAAAGCATAGCGTGCCTTTAGTGCATATAAAGTATTGATTATATCAGTTCCCGCGGGAATATTACCCGCAAAAGTTGTACTGATGGGATTGGTAGCTATGGCTGCCAATGCCCTGTCAATAACGGCTATAGCCCTTGTGTATCCAGCCATTCGATCAGAAAAAGTAACATTCGTCCCCACAGTATCGGGAACTTTTTCCCAAAACATCGCCAACGTTCCAATCGCCATCGCTTTATAAATAGAAGCATAGCCGATCAAACCGCTTGCATATCCTTTATCAGGAAGTGATGGAGCTGCAGCCAATATCCTGTCTGCATCCAGCATAATTTTACTGGCATTTGCCCAAATATTTCCTAATACAGTATTGGTGCCATCAACGGTAGTTCCCCCGGTACTTAATTGAGCTTCAGGTAAGTTACCGGTATTGAGTATACGAAGCTCATTGGTGACAAATCCATTTGCTGTTACAATATTGTAAAGCATCCCTGCCCTGCCATAGGAGTATAATCGTTGAAGGCCCACGGCTGCAGCTGTCATTCCTCTAGCAGAGGTGAACACATCATCCTGGGGCGCTGCATTTGGGTTATCAAAATCTTTTTTACAACTTATTATACCGAGGCTGATAAATGATAGAACTATGAATATATATTTTAATTGTTTCATATTAAATGTTTTTAAAGTTAGAATTTAGCCTGCAATGATAAACTGAACGTTCTTGGAATTGGCACAGCGCCAAAATCTATACCCCGAAGCAATGTACTTTGGCCTGCTGCATTCACTTCCGGGTCATATCCTTTGTAATCATCCCAGCTAATGAGGTTTCTGCCACTGACCATAAAAGTTAGATCGTTAATAAATTTTATTTTCCCGAAATTATAACTCAGGGAAACTTCTCTAAGCTTTACAAATGAGCCATCATCAATTCTCCATTCCTCTATGGCATAAACACCGGCAATATAGCCTCTTGGTAATTGCCCTGTTTGCTCCTGCTCTGCTATCTTACCATTTCCAACCCCCTGCCGGGTCCTGAAATCTGCATTAAAAACATCCCCTCCCTGTACAGCGTCTACCTGTACTCGTAAGCCAAAACGTTTATAATTCACTTCATTTACCAGGGAAGCTGTGTAGTCAGGGTTAGGATCTCCAATTACTTTGCGGAGAGGTGTTCCTGTTGGCAAACCTGCAGCATCTCTTTGTGGAGTATAAGTCGTCGGGCTGTTTTGAATTCCCCTTTCCTGCTGGGGAATACCGGAGCTATTTTTTACTACATTCCCTGATGCGTCTGTTGCAAAGAATGTCCCATAAAAAACACC
>DATHEH010000247.1:0-2103 GCA_035318685.1 Ferruginibacter sp. | reverse complement strand
CGATGATTGAATTTTTCCTTCATTAACCACCAGTATGTTCTTAAAAAGGTATTTTTGCATATCTTGAAATTAGATACCTGTCAAAACTAAAATTATCCAATGCAAATTATTAAAAGCTTAACCAAACTGCTGATTTTTATTTGTCCTGTTTTTGCAAGTGCCCAATCCACCTATTTAACACAAGGATCAAAAGACATACATTTTGTTGACAGGCTCGAGATCAAGCAGCAAAGGAATACCCATCTTAATTTTTCCACGCTGCAACCTTTTAACAGGAAATTTATTGTTGCGCAGGCCGAATTCATCGACAGTGCCCGCCTGGGATATGCTGATTCCGCCACCAGCCGTGATAAATACCCGGAGTGGATGGACCAGGGACTTACCCCGATAGATGAATATAACCTGAATAGCCTCTTAATGAATAATACCGAATGGGTGACCGTACCAAAAAATGGTTTTATGAGTAAGCGCCCGGTACTGAAAACCTTTTATAAAACAAAGCCTAATTTTTTAGAAGTAAGAACAAAGGATTTCTTTTTAGCATTGAATCCTGTATTGCAGTTCAGTGCAGGTGTTGAAAGGGGAAGCAGTGACAATACGGTATACCTGAACAGCCGCGGCGTGACCCTGCGTGGAATGATCGCAAGGAAAATTGGTTTCTCTTCATCCATCATAGAGAACCAGGAACGAGGGCCACAATACTTCCAGCAGCAGGTAAGCAGCTCAAGAGCAGTACCGGGAGTTGGTTTTTATAAACCATTTAAGAAAACCGGTGTTGACTATTTTGATGCAAGAGGCTATTTGACCTTTAATGCGGCAAAATTCATCGACATACAATTCGGGTATGATAAGAATTTCATTGGTAACGGGTACCGCAGTTTATTTTTAAGTGACTGGGGGAACAGTTATTTGTTCCTGAAATTAAATACCAGGATATGGAAGATAAATTACCAGAATTTATTCATGGAGCTGATGCCGCAATTTAAAAAAGCCGGTGATACTTTGCTCGACAGGAAGTATGCAGCCATACATCACCTGAGCATGAATGTTACCAAATGGCTGAACATTGGTTTATTTGAAGGCGTTGTATTTGGCAGAAAGAACCGTTTCGATTTTCAATACCTCAACCCCATCATTTTTTACAGGCATATAGAAGGTACTGTTGGAAGTCCTGACAATGCGATTGCCGGTTTTGACTTTAAAGCAAATATTGCACACCGTGGCCAGTTATACGGGCAACTATTACTGGATGAATTCATCTTATCTGAAATAAAGAACAAGCCTACAAGCTGGGTGAACAAATGGGGCATACAGCTTGGGTTAAAATACCTGGACGCATTTGGCATCGATAATCTTGATGTGCAACTGGAAGCGAACCGTGTGAGGCCATTCACTTATTCGCACAATGACACCATTGCCAACTATACACATTATAACCAGCCAATGGCACACCCGCTGGGTTCAAATTTCCAGGACTTCATGGCGATCATAAATTACCAGCCTGCACCAAAATGGTATGTCAATTTACACGCTATGTATTATTACCAGGGTCTTGATACCGCCGGCATTAATTTCGGTATGAGCCCTTTCAAAAATTATGCAACAAGAACGATGAATGAAGGGTTCAAGATAGGCAGTGGCAACAGGGCTACCTGCCTGAACGCATACCTGCAGGTATCTTATGAATTAAAAGAAAACCTGTTCGTTGAAATATCAGGGCAATACCGTGATTATAAAACGGAAAATATCATAAGTGAGAACAAGTCGGTTATTGTTACAGCGGGCATCAGGTTAAATATGGCGAAGAGAAGATATGATTATTAGATGCCGGAAATAGCAAAAATGATTAAAAAACTTTTACATACATGAACCCCATCAAGGATCAAGAATCAAATATCTGTATTACTCAACCGTTACTGAAAAAGAAATTATTCGTGAATTGATCTTATCGATCGTATTGGAGAATTTAAGGTTCTTATCCCTGCTGTGCAGGTTGCCGAGTCCCCAGCCTATTTTCACCTCGGGTGTAAATACGAACATGGGGAAATAAAAATGAAATCCCAGCCCGGCTTCCAGGCCGTAATCAAGCCTTTTTAATTTTAT
>DATHEH010000246.1:0-14009 GCA_035318685.1 Ferruginibacter sp. | reverse complement strand
GCATTTTCAGGAAGTGTTGGATTCTTGATATTCTGTCCCTGGTATCCTGCGGTTATATCCACGTTACCCTGGGGTGTAATATTTATCTTGCCATTGCCGAATAAGCGATTAAATAAATTATCGTACAAAGATAATTTTGGTTTTACCCTTCCCCTGTTAAGGATACTTAAGGTGTTGGAGCGTTTTTGAAAATATTCTATCTCCGACTGGCGGTTACGTATCTGCCAGTATTCTTCAAAACTATAAGAGGTGGTGCTGCGGTAATACCTGTTGCCTATTTTTTCGTAGAGTATATAACGTTTGCTCACCGGGTCATAAACCACAGAATCTCTAATATTGGATGGATCGTTAAGGTCAAGGGTCCTTCTTTGGGAACCGGAAAGAAAATCTCCGCGCCTGTCGTGTATGGGATAAGGTAAAGTGTCGTTGTAATCGGGCAAAACAGTACCACTATGAGTCTTTAATATCTCATTATGCCGTGGTTTGGCCGATACAGAATTCGGGTAGATCACAATAAGCGTCAGCGTAAATACAACACAGCCAAGCAGTCTTGAGTTTTTAATACTAGTACACAACATCCGGTAAATCAATTAACGTAGAATTCTTTCAAATGGCTTTAAGGGCTTTTTTTATCAAATCTTCTAATTGTGATACAGATGGCTCGGCACGGATAATTTTTTGGATTGACTGTTCTGCCTGTGATCTTGAAATTCCCAGCGCAGTTAAAGCATTTAACGCATCCTGTTCCAAACTATTGCCCATATGTAAGGAATGGTTTGCGTCCAACGATTGTTTCCCAACTTTATCTTTAAGCTCAAGCACCAGGCGTTCAGCTGTTTTTTTTCCTATTCCTTTGACACTTTCGAGCAGCTTAATGTTGCTTTGCATGATCGCCCGGTTCACTTCATCGGGTTTTAATGAGGACAACATCATTCTTGCAGTGGCTGCTCCAACACCAGAAACTCCTATTAACAGGACAAACATATCTTTTTCCTGCTTATCAAAAAAGCCAAATAAAGTGTGGCCGTCTTCCTTTATCTGAAGGTGCGTAAATAGTTTACCGTGCTCCAGGTTTTGAATATGAGAATACGTATTGAGGCTGATATTAACTTCATACCCTATGCCGTTTACATCCACATAAACGTGGGCCGGGCTTTTATACGTAAACTTTCCTTGCAAATATGCATACATAATTAACTCCAGTCAGTAGCGAAAATAAGGATAATTTAGCAGCAATGACCTTATAAATTAGGGTAAGGTTTTTTATGTATTTTTACGCCACTTTACCGCATTAAAAAATACTCAGATAAATAAAGATCTTCATGCAAAAAATCAACGCTGCTATTACCGCCGTGGGTGGTTATGTGCCCGAGTACAGGCTTACAAATTCGGAACTGGAAAAAATGGTGGATACTAACGATGAGTGGATACGTACGAGAACAGGCGTGGTGGAGCGTAGAATTTTAAAAGAAGAAGGAAAAGGCAGCAGCGATCTTGCCGTTCCGGCCGTATTGGAACTTTGTAAGAAACGTGGAATAAGCCCTGAAGAGATCGATTGCCTGATCTGTGCAACTGTTACACCTGACATGGTTTTCCCTGCCACAGGAAATATTATCTGCGATAAGATCGGTGCGATTAACGCTTTCAGTTTCGATATTGGCGCTGCATGCTCTGGTTTTTTGTATGCAGTAACCACGGGAGCTGCTTTTATTGAAAGCGGCAGGTATAAAAAAGTGGTTGTAGTGGGTGTAGATAAAATGAGCAGCATCATTGATTATAGTGACCGTACAACCTGTATCATATTCGGGGATGGGGCTGGTGCGATATTGCTGGAAGAAGATACCGAAGGCAATGGCGTGATGGACAGCATATTAAAAAGTGACGGGAAGGGAAGGCAATACCTGCACATGAAGGCGGGTGGTTCGGTAAAGCCATCAACGGTTGAAACCGTATTGGCAAAAGAGCATTATGTGTACCAGGAAGGACAGGCCGTTTTTAAATTCGCGGTGAAAGGTATGGCTGATGTCAGCTATGAATTGATGCAACGTAATAATTTGACAGCAGATGATATTGCATGGCTGGTACCCCACCAGGCCAACCTGCGTATCATTGACGCAACGGCCAGTCGAATGGGCCTGCCAAAGTCAAAGGTCATGATCAATATCCATAAATACGGCAATACTACTGCGGGCACCTTACCCCTATGTCTCTGGGAATGGGAGAAAGACCTGAAGAAGGGCGACAACCTTATTTTGGCTGCCTTCGGAGGCGGTTTTACCTGGGGGGCTACATTGGTGAAATGGGCGTATAATGCTTAGCTGACAACAGTTATAGTGAAAATTGAACAGTTATAAAATATAGTTGATAAAATTAAAAATAGTATTAATTTTAAAAGCTTTTTGTACCCATATCCGGCAACAAAATATAGTTCGATATAATAAGTGGCCTGACCCGGTACCCTTAACCTTAAAACTTTTTATGCAAAAATATTTACTCTGTTTTTTTATCACATCCCTGTTTTTTGAAGGGAAAGCAAATGCTCATCCCCCGGGGAACCGGATTTCTGCAGGCACACTATTAATGCCACCACCCTGTTCAATGAATGGGACGTATAGCATTGGTTCAGGAGGCGACTTCCCTACTATCTCAAGAGCAATAGACTCTTTAAAAGTAAGAGGTATTGGAGGTAATCTTTTATTTGAACTGTTGCCAAATTATTCAAGTACCAGTGAAGTATTTCCGATATTATTTCCAAAGAAGAGCCAGGTGCCCTGTTTCTTCTCTTCTAATTATAAGGTGGTTTTGCGCCCGGCATCCAATGCGGTCAACCTGGAGATCGTGGGTAACCTTAACAACGGTGTGATCCGACTGGACAGTTGCGATTACCTAACTATTGACGGAAGGCCAGGTGGCCTTGGCACTATAAGCGAGCTAAAAATTATTAATATCTGGGCTGCCGCTGTGCAGTTCCTCAATTCTTCAAACAACGTAATAAAGTATCTAAGCTTATCGAGCTGGGTGCAGTTCACCCTTCCTCCCGGAACCTTCGGGATCGTGGACTTTCATGGATCTCCGTCAGGCACCATTGGTTCAGCAAATAATAAGATCGAATCCTGTGAGCTTTTTTCGGGAAGCACAGTAAATTATTCAGGGTGGGAGCTAATTTCCAGTAATGGGCCCAATTTTAACGATAGTATTATCAATTGTAATTTTCATCATTTTAACAGAAGTGCAATAGGACTCACAGGGGATGCCTGGGGTTGGGAAATTTTAGGAAATAGTTTTTATACACCATTCCCCATCATTTTAGGGAGTTTCATAAGTGCACCCGCGAACTTTAACAACGATGCACACAAAATTGAAAATAATTATTTTGGAGGAAGCGCTCCGCATTGTGGCGGAAGTCCATTTGAAGCCAGTTTCTCAGGCGACCTGAAATTCATTGATGCCGATTGGGGAACCGGGAACATACAAAATAATTATTTCAGGAGAATGAAACTGACGGCCACAGGAGGCAATACTCCATATGTGTGCTTTATCAGCCAGTCAGCCGGGAGTAATTTGAACAGCGTTATCAACCATAACTATTTCGGAGGTACCGATCTCAGCGATAGCATCCAGATCATAAACGCTAATACCAATGCCACTATTGGTCCAATGATCGTGGAATGCATAAGTAACGGCGGCGCTTTTGAGGTAGCATTCAACGAGATCGACAATATCAGGTGTTATTCAGATTCCGTCGTCAAAGCCATTGATGTAACACTAATAAATGGTGGCGGTACTATCCACCATAATATAGTAGGACATCCCTCAGTGTACAACAGTATAATCAACAATACCAATGGAACGATGTTCGGAATTAAAGGGGGAAGGGTAAACAGTAACATTGTATCTAACCTAACCAATAATTCACCGAGTGGCGCTACCACTGGTGCAAATGCATCTATCTTTGGCATCTACTGCACAGGCGACAGTACTTGTAACAACCAGGTTTTCCGGTTATCGGGTAAAGGAAACTATACATCTCAAACATCCGTTGGAGGAATCATTTCCGGTAGCGGACGAACTCACAATAACCTCGTTCACTCGCTGTTTCATTATGGCGCGGGCGGAGACATGATTGGTATTTCGGGGGGAAGTATTAAGGCGAATATCGTTCATACATTGATAATGACGAACCCGGTGAATATGCAACCGGTATATGGGATCAGCGGTGGTGATTCCATAACCAATAACATGGTCAGGCTTGGGTTTGATACTGCAGGTAACAGTATAACGAACCCGGTGAATTTTAGGGGTATTAGCGGTGGTAATAATGTTCTTCACAACAGCGTTTATATTGGCGGAGATAATGTACTGATCAATCCTGCATCAAGGTCTAGTACTTGCAATATCGGTGGAAATGTTGTCAGAAATAACATTTTTGTAAATACCCGTTCTAACCAGGCAACAAGTAGTTCAAATAGACATTACTGTATGTACTTATCGTCTACCGGCGCCATAAGCAACTACAATTTATTTTTAAATAACGGTACTGGTGCATACTTTGGGTTGATCAACAGTACCGGCTATTCCAGTTTTGCACTTTGGAAAACGGGGACGGGAAAAGACCTGAATTCCGTTTATGGTGATCCGCTTTTTATCAATCCTTCAGGCAATTATTCCCAGGTTGATCTCCATTTATCCAATGGAACCATTGCAGAAGCTGTGGGAACGGCGGCAGGTACGATCCAAAAAGATTTCGATGGTGAAACAAGAAGCAGTTTAACCCCGGTAGATATCGGTGCTGATGCCGGCGATTTTAATCAATGTGCTGTAACGCATGCAGGAAACGATGTAACTATTTGTTCGGGGCAAAATGCCCAAATAGGTACGCCGGCAATACCGAATCATACGTATAGCTGGACCTCTAACCCTGCCGGCTTTACTTCCCCGGTAGCAAATCCAATTGTCAATCCAACAATTACTACCGCTTATTACCTTGTTATGACCAATGCGGCTGCAACCTGTACCGCTATGGATACAGTCATCGTATCTGTCACCACTCCATTGACCCCATCTATTACGATCAATACGACCACAGCAGCCGTTTGTTCGGGCGCTACTGTAAGTTTTACGAGTTCGATCACCAATGGTGGAAGTGCAGCTTCATACCAATGGAAGGTAAATGGCATTAATGCAGGTACGAACAATCCAATATTTATCAGCAACACACTGATCAATGGTGACCAGGTAAGCTGCGTTCTTACGAGTAGCGAGTCCTGCATTACCAGTTCAACAGTTACCAGTAATGTAATCAGTGTAATTGTAAATGCAAGTGTAACTCCTTCAGTAAGTATCAACACCCCTACTACTACCATTTGCAGTGGAACTCTTGCCAGTTTTACCGCTACTCCCATTAATGAAGGAACAGCACCATCTTACCAATGGCAGGTAAATGGTATAAATGCGGGTACAAACAGCAATTTTTTCAATACGTTTTCACTGAACAATAACGACCAGGTAAAAGTTATTTTGACCAGTTCACTTGCCTGTGCCACACCAGCATCTGTTACCAGTAATATTATCAGTATGACGGTAACGCCATTGCCATTTGTAAATGCGGGAAATGATACAACAATATGTGCAGGTACAAGTGCTCAGCTACAGGGATCGGGTGGCAGTACATACTCGTGGTCACCAGCTACTGGTTTAAGTAATCCAAATATTGCCAATCCAATTGCGACACCACTTGTTACAACAAGATATTATTTAACCGTATCCAATAGTGCTACCTGTTTTGCAGTAGACTCCGTGTTGGTGACCGTTAACCTGTCAACATCAGCTTCAGTAAATATAAGTGCGACCAATACAACTATTTGTTCGGGCTCATCGGTTACATTCACTGCCACAGCAAATGGCGGTGGTTCAAACCCGGTTTATCAATGGCAGGTTAATGGAATTAATGCAGGCACAAACAGCAGTACATTTACAACAACAACTTTAAATAATAATGACCTGGTAAAAGTAATAATGACCAGTTCACTTCCCTGTGTTTCCCCGCAAACAGTTATGAGCAATACCCTTATCGTGGCAGTTGCACCGGGGCTGGTTGCCAATGCGGGTATCGACGCCGGCATTTGTGCAGGAGGCAGTGTTCAGTTACAGGGTTCCGGCGGAAGCATTTACTCATGGTCCCCTGCTGCAGGATTAAGTAATCCCCTTATTGCAAATCCTGTTGCTTCCCCGCTTAGTACAACTGCATATATTTTGACCGTATCCAACGGTGGCACCTGTACCTCTCAAGATATCGTTGTGATCACCGTCAATCAATTGGTCATTCCAACAGCGGATATCAGCACAGCCAATACCAATATTTGTTCGGGTACTGCAGTAACTTTTACAGCTACAACAAGCAATGGAGGCACAGCACCTGTGTACCAATGGCAGTTGAATGGCATTAATGCAGGGACTAACAGTAATACATTTACAAGTAGTTCTTTGCAGAATAATGACCAGGTAAAATTTGTACTTACAAGTAACCTTGCCTGTGTGCTCAATCCTACTGCAACCAGCAATACTATAACAATGAGTGCTCAGCAACTGGCCACCCCGCTTATAACATTAAGCAACTCCGTATTCACCGTTACCAATCCTGACGTTGCAGCTAACTACAGCTGGCAGGTATTCCTAAATTCAAACTGGATAAATGTAATTCCTGCTGCAACCGGCATCAGCTTTACATCTCCCGGAACGGGTGAGTACAGGGTAAAGGCAGATAAAGGTGCCTGTACAGCTTATTCCGCTTCGGTGGTGGCTGGTATTGTGAACCCTACCTCTCATGTTATTTACTTAAGACCCAACCCGGCTCATGAGTTCATAAGACTGGATTCCATACGCCTTCAAAAAAGATACGAGACCGTGGAGATAACCGACATGCAGGGTAAACGGGTTTTGCCGCTGTTCAATGTAAGGAACCGGGTTACGATCACTATTGACATAAGTTCCCTGACCAACGGACCTTATATGGCCATAATCAGGCAATATGACGGAACGTTTTCAGCAAAAAAGTTTATTAAGCAATAGTTACATTAAATGCATATTGAAAAGTCTCCCGGTTTCGGGAGACTTTTTCATGTAAAACTCATTATTCAAAAAATCGTAACTTCAAGTATCAATTTTAATACTTTATCACCGTCCTTTGATATGATTCAACCAATCATTATGAAAAAATATATACTCTTCTTTTTTGTTTTTTTGATCGCAGCACAGTCGGATTGCTATGCGCAATTTTCACGATATGTCGTTCGCTTAAAAGATAAGGGCACCAATCCTTTTTCTATAAGTAATCCTTCCCAATACCTTACCGCCCGTTCCATCGCACGCAGAACAAGGTATGGCATTGCCATTGATTCAACAGACCTGCCCGTTACACCAAGGTACATCGACAGTATCCGTATGGCAGGTGCAGTTACGATCCTCAATCATTCCAAATGGCTGAACCAGGTTGCGATTCAAACCACAGATGCCGCAGCACTGGCAAAGATCAATGCTTTTTCATTTGTAATTGGCACCAGTCCCCTCGCAACAAGAATGCAACAGGGAGAAGTGCCGGTAAATAAAAAATTAGATGCACCGGGCAATGCACCGGTAAAGATCGAAAGTCCTACGGGTATTACAGCTGATCACTATAGTTATGGCGCCAGCTTTGGGCAGGTGCATCTTCATAATGGTGAATTTTTACACAATCGTGGTTTCAGGGGACAGGGAATGCAGATGGCAGTCCTGGATGCAGGCTTTTTTCATTACCTCACCCTGCCTACTTTTGACAGCATCCGGAATAACGGACAGGTATTGGGCACATGGGATTTTGTTACAGGAAATGCAAGTGTTGATGAAGACAATGCCCATGGTATGAATTGCCTTAGCACGATCGCGGCAAATATGCCCGGTGTTTTTATGGGCACGGCACCCAAAACATCTTTTTATTTATACCGCACGGAAGACGTGAATTCAGAATATCCCATCGAAGAACAAAACTGGGTAGCGGGAATGGAAAGAGCAGATAGCTTAGGTATCGACATTTCTTCAACTTCTTTGGGTTATTACAGTTTTGATAATCCTGCTTTCAATTACACTTATGCCAATATGGATGGCAATACAACCATCAGTGCAAAGGGCGCCGATCTTGCTGCAAAAAAAGGAATACTATTAGTTATTGCGGCCGGTAATGAGGGCAGTGGCTCCTGGCATTATATTATCACACCCTCTGATGCAGACAGCGTGATGGCCGTTGGTGCAGTATCAACCAGTGGCGTGGTTGGTGGCTTCAGCAGCTATGGTCCAAGTGGTGACGGACAGGTAAAACCCTCCGTAGCAGCCGTTGGCGTTGGTGCCATTGTAGCCAACACTTTTAACGGGCAGCCAACATCTGGTAACGGAACTTCGTTTGCCTGTCCTAATATGGCCGGCCTCACCACCTGTTTATGGCAGGCCTTTCCGGAAGTAAATAATATGAACATTATTAGCACAATGCAGCAATCGGCGACGCGGGCTACCAACCCCGATAACCGTGTGGGCTATGGAATACCCGATATGAAAAAAGCTTTCGTAATGCTGATAAAACAACTGTTCACAAAACAAACACCCTTGGTAGCCAATTGCGGGGTTAGCTTACAATGGAACGTTAAGACTGATTCAGTAATAAGTGTAGTTGTTGAAAGAAAATTACCTGCTGATATTAATTATACAACCGTAAGTACACAAACTTCTGCGGGCGCTTTTCTTGCACGGAATTTTACATTTTCTGATGACCTTAGAACATTTACTGCCAGTGGGGTTAAATACCGTTTTAAAATGATCATCGCTGCGGATACCAGTTTCTACCTTGATTCTGTAACCGTAAACTTTACGCCTAAGCCTGCTCTTGGGATTGATAAAGCGATCACCATTTGTGGTACATCAACTGTTGATCTTACAACGCAATTCAATACAACGGGTTTAACCCCGGCGTGGACAATTGGAGGTATACCTGTAGCTACACCTTCAGCAGTTACTGTGGCCGGTAACTACCAGCTGATCGCAATTAATAATTCAGGATGCGCTGATACTGCACTGGTAAACCTGAGCTTTATACAACAACTTAATCTTGGTGCCGACAAAACAATTACAAAATGTGCAGACAGTCTCACTAACTTAACAGAATTATATGTTACTGCCGGCTTAACCACATCGTGGACGATCGGCGGCGTTCCTGTTGCAACACCAGCTGCGGTTACAGCTGCAGGCGTTTATCGCTTGATAGCAAATAATACTTCCGGGTGCGCCGATACCGCTTTTGTTACCATTACAAATGATCCGCAGCTATGCGTAAATACGCTGTCTGAATACATAAAAATCAACCCCAATCCTGTAACCGATTGGCTTAAGGTAGAGGTGCTAAGGATAGCTGCAGTAAAAGTTGATATAATAATTCATAATAATGCCGGACAAGTAGTATACACCACAAGTGCCCAGCAACCGGCGGGCAGCAATAGTTATAACATACCCATGAAAGCCATGGCAAGCGGCAGTTATTATGTTACAGTAAGAATAAATGATAAAAAAGCAGTTGTAAAGAATATAATAAGGTAAAGTTTTTATGTCTTTGTTGCCATTGAAATTATATGTGGCCGGTGAGACACCGGCCACGGCGATGGCCGCGATTGGTGTCCCCACCAACCGCAGTTGAATAAGCTGATCTTAAATCTAATTTTTCATAAATACGGCAACAAACATACTGTCTGCCTTTTTATCAAAACCTTTTAATAATTCCATCTGCAATAACTGCAGGTGGAATTTTTCTTTTACATAATTCACCTGGTCTTCATTTTCTTTTTTAAAGACAGAACAGGTAATATAAAAGAACAGTCCGCCTTCTTCCAGCTGAGGAATGGTATTTGAAATGATCTTCCTTTGCTTTTCTGCATAGGCATCGGTCATTGAAGTTTTGAAATGATACAGTTGCTCCGGCGTACGGCTCCAGGTACCGCTCCCGGTGCAGGGAGCATCACAGATGATGAGTGAATATTTTTTTTCCTGTATTGAAGGGTTTTCCGCAGACAGGTCCGCAATAAAACTTTTATATTTTTTTATTCCTGCAATGGAGAACCGCTTTTTTAAATTTGACAGGATACTCTCCCTTATATCAGAAACCGCCAGCTCAACCTGTCCCTTTAAAATATCATAAAGCAATATGGATTTTCCGCCGCTGGCAGCACAACAATCCCAGGCTGATAACGAATGCCCGAGACCGGATACCCAATGCTGGATACCGGATGCCGGATCCCGGCTCACGGATAAAGGGTCCTTAAGAGAATTTAAAACTTTTTGTGAATTCAGATCCTGCACAAGGGCATCCTTATCCAGCTCAAGAACAGTATCGAGTTTTGTGGAATTAGGAAAAGCAAAACAATCATCACCCTGCATTGTAAATGAAAGACCAGCCTCTTTCAATTTTCCTGTTACAACATTTTTTTTACCGGGCCTTATTCTTACAAACAGGCCAGGCTTAACTAAAAACGATGAACTGAACGCATGAAGACCCACCCCTTCGCTTAGTTCAACGCCCCGTGGGAAGATATCTTCAACTGTGAGCCCGACAATGGTAATTTTTTCGCTGAGTGGTTTCGTGATCAGCTCATTCCACCCTGGCTTATGGAAATTTAAAAAATCATTAAAAGAATTTTCACACAAAAAAGTAGCGGTAATGATCTTTTCCTCCACAGTGGCACCGGGCATGGCTTTACCAAGGCGGTAATGGTGATAGCAAAGTGTTGATATCTGCCTGCGGTCCCTGGAGCCATATTTTTTTTCAGCAGCAAAATACTTTTTCAGAAAAAAAGAAAAGGGCAGGTCACCATGGTATGATCCGATTATTTTTTTTGCGGAATTTAAATAAGAATGGTAACGCATAAGGCAAAAGTAAAGCTGCAGGTTAACTGCAGGCTTAAATATATTTTTGGCTGAGAGGTGAAAAGAGTGAAAGGGAAAAAGGGTTTTAAATGCTGCCTGCTGTTTTATCTCTTCTCTTTTATCCTCTTAGCCAAGTTCCAGCAAACTCTTCACCGGGTCTTTGCCAAACAATAATAATTCAGGATTTTCCAGCAACTCTTTTACCCGCACTAAAAACCCTACAGACTCACGGCCATCAACTATCCTGTGATCGTAACTTAATGCCAGGTACATCATTGGTTTTATAACAACCTGCCCGTTTATCGCCATTGGCCTGTCTTGTATCTTGTGCATTCCCAGGATCGCAGACTGTGGTATATTAATGATGGGTGTACTCATCATGGAACCAAAGATGCCACCATTGGTAATGGTAAAGGTTCCGCCGGTCATCTCTTCAATGGTTAATTTATTTTCCTTTGCTTTTGTAGCCAGTTCCACAACCTTTGCTTCTATGCCTGCCATAGTCATGCTTTCTGCATTACGGATCACCGGAACAACCAATCCTTTTGGTGCACTAACGGCAATGGAAATATCACAATAATCATGGTATAAGATACTTTCACCGTCGATATAAGCATTCACCGCAGGCCATTCCAGTAGAGCAAAACTACAGGCCTTTGTAAAGAAACTCATAAAGCCAAGGTTAACGCCATGCAATTCCCTGAACTTATCCTTATATTTAGTTCTTATCTCCATTATGGCGCTCATGTCTACTTCATTAAAAGTAGTGAGCATGGCTGTTGTATTTTTGGCCTCTACCAGGCGCCTGCTGATCGTTTTACGCAGGTTGCTCATTTTTTCTACACGGTCTTTGCGCTCAAATAAAACCGTACCTGGTTTCCTGCCGGGATTATTCAACGCATCCATCACATCCTGCTTAACGATCCTGCCGTTACTGCCTGTTGGCGTTACCACTTTTACATCTACTTTTTTATCGGCAATAATGGCCGCTGCTACCGGGGTTGTTTTAATATCAGTCTGGGTAGTCTGTGCAGCTGCCTGTGGAACAATTGGCGCTGCTTCTTTTTTTGGTTCTTCCTTTGCTTTTTCCGGTTTTTTTTCTTCTGCCACAGTCCCGGTCGTCTTATCCTCTCCTGCGGTTGCAGGTTTTGCAGCTTCGGTATCAATAGTACATACAGTATCTCCGATATTAAGGGTATCTCCTTCTTTGGCAATTATTTTTAATAGCCCTGCCTGCTCTGCATTGATCTCGAATGTCGCTTTTTCACTTTCCAGTTCGGCTATCACTTCATCGCGGTTAACCCAGTCCCCTTCTTTCTTATGCCATTTTACCAACGTGACTTCATTAATGCTCTCACCCACAGTTGGAACTTTTATTTCGATTGCCATTATAGTGATTTATTGTTGAGCAAATTTCGGGGAAATTTAAGGATTATTAAAATTATTTACTGCTTTCATACCAACCACTCCAATAACCACAGATTAAAAATGTATTTTGCGCAGCAGCCGGCGCATTGCACGATCCTGCAGTTGCCGGCAATTAATAGAATCAATAGAAACCTATTTTTTATCGGGTATGATAAGATACAGAATAGCCATCCTGGATGGCTTCAGGGCAATTGCAATATTAACTGTGATGTTCTTTCATTTTTTTTCCAGGTGGACACCACCGCTCAACAACGTCTCCTTATACCCCTACGGGAGCAAATATGATTATTTCGGGTTTGGGTATTATGGTGTTACTTTCTTTTTTATCATAAGCGGCTTTGTGATCTTTTTCACACTGGATAATACTACTTATTTTGCCAGCTTTTGGAAAAAAAGAATGATCCGGCTGGTACCTTCTATTATCATGGCGTCATTGTTGACCTTCATTGTACTCGTGCTTTTTGACAACGCTTACCTGTTCCCCGGCAGCCATGAAGCCAGGAACTTTTTGCCCAGCTGGACCTTCATCACACCTGAATTCTTTAATCGTTTTTCCCGTCTTGATTTTGGTTATATCGATGGTTCCTATTGGAGCTTATGGCCAGAGATACAGTTCTATTTTTTATCCAGCATCATATTCTATCTTAACAAAAAGAAATTCGTAAGAAATTTTGTGCTCCTTTCGTTCCTGCTGATCATCACTGATCACTTGTTCATGAATGTTATTGATCCAACAGGAAATGGTACGCTTTCCCGAGCAGCGGTTAATTACAAATTATGGATACATGACATTTTTAACCTGGTAAGTTACCTGGCTTTTTTCAGCATGGGTGTCTTATTCTACCTCTTATTTAAGAATAAAAACAATGGCATAAAGATCTCTTTTTCAACCATCCTTTGTTCAGCAGTATTATTGATCTGCACATTTTACAACACTTCCCTGCAGGTAATAATATTCTATTGTATGATGTACCTGTTGTTCCTTTGCTTTATCTATTACCCGCGGCTATTGGCTGTTTTTGAAAATAAGCTCCTTGTGAATATTGGTATATGCTCTTATTTTTTATACCTCATACACCAAAACCTGGGGGTGTTTCTTATAAATAAACTTGGACCTTATTTTTCCCCTGTAAGCGTGGTCTTCACCTTATTGCTGTTCGTCATCCTGATTTGGCTGAGCAGGCTCTATACCGAAAAAATCGATAAGCCCGTAACAAGGTCATTAAAGAAAATGGTAGTGATTAAAGATTAGAATGCTCTTGTACGAACATAGCTATCAGCGGGCTGAAAACCCTGCAAATTAAAACAAGAGAATTGCTTTTCCCGGATCAGGTACCAAGGTATGATTTTAAGAGTTTGCAGCGGGATGCTGTGCGGAGTTTCGTGATGGCTTTATCTTTTATCTGTCTTACTCTTTCACGGGTAAGATTAAAGTGTTCACCAATATCTTCCAGGCTTAGGGCATGGTCTACGCCAATACCAAAGAAAAAACGGATAACGTCTTTTTGTCTTTCTGTTAAAGTACTTAATGACCTGTCGATCTCTGTTTTAAGGGAAGCTTTAAAGGCAAGTTCATTATCGGTACTTACTGCATTATGGTTTACCAATACATCGATGAGTGTACTGTCTTCTCCATCAGACAGTGG